>JAOAPQ010000108.1 GCA_025462965.1 Bryobacterales bacterium | reverse complement strand
GCTGCGCCAATCCCAGGCAGGGTCTTGATTGGCTATATAGCGGAAGGTTTCGATATCTATGGTCCCGGGCCCGGTGGCACCGGCTGGAAGGCGCCAGCCGAGTTCGCCACCGACGGGAAGGCGCGGGAAGAGAAGTTCACCAGTGGAACTCCGTAAGTCGGTGTAGGCGGCGGTCACTGTTTCCAGTCGCTGCGGGGTGTGGCAGGTTGCGGTCTCCGTACTTTTGCACTTGTGGACGCCAGGGTCAAAGTTGCAGCTGCGCGGGTCTTCGATGAGGCGGTCTTTAACGCCGTCGTTGCTGTCGCATTTGTCAAGGACTGCGTCGTTGAGTAGCTTCAGTTTTTCGGGCGGCAGTGCGTGTTGTGGTGACTTGAGCGCGGTCATCAACAGACGCATGCGCCAAGCGGAGATGTAGATCTGATTGTAAGCGGGCGCGCCGGCGATGACGCCGTCGAAGTCCTCCGGGTAACGCTGAGCGGACATCAGTCCTTGCCGTCCACCGGTTGAACAGCCTTCCCAATAAGACAGGCGCGGGCTTCGTCCATAATAGGCCGCAATCAATGCTTTGGCCTCGACGGCGGTTTCGTGAACAGCGCGATAGGCGAAGTCGGCGATCTTACCGGGATGGCCGAGTGCAAACCTGCCACTGCTGCCGGTGTGACCGGTGTCGGTGGACGCGCTGGCATAACCCTCGCGAATGGCGTGCGTCATTCCTTCGGTGTTGATACGGCCGACCAAACCGCCTCCACCTTCCATGAGGAGTTTGCCGTTCGAAACTGAGGCCGCCGGCAGCCAGACTTCGGACTTAATTTCAGAGTCGGCCGCCGGCCGGAGAGTGATGGAAACCCGACAGTAAGTTGCGGTTTGTGTTGCGGCGGTGACGTTACGCAGGCGCGCCATCTCGGCACAAGGTGTCTGAGCGAAGAGCGGGACGGCGAGAAAGAGTAGCAGGCGCATGCTCACAAACTAATACGTTCCGGCGCCCCGACGGTTAGGGCCAACCACGCCGTACACCGAGATCCGCTTTCCAGCGTGGATTCTGAGCGAATCACGCGCCACTCGGAGAAAGGTCGGATTTGGGTGTCACGGGACCCAAGTCCGGTTGGAGGAAGTTGACGATCCATTTCCTCGAACGCCATATCCTGACCGCAGCTTCAAACGCAGCGACTTCGGCAGTTGCCTCGTTAGCCCGCCTCTATGAGCGCCGCTAGCTTCGCGAGTGACGATCGCCAGCCGGCCTCGTTGTCGGCGGCCGGCACGCCGCGCGGTAGCCCGTCGTGCACGGCGAGGATATCGGTGCCGCCGTCTGCATCGGTGAGCGTGTATGTGATTGTCATCTCGCCGCGCAGCGCGGGATCTGCCGTCTCGAACTCAACCACTTCGACAACCTGCTCGTTCGGCACGAGCTTCACGAAGCGGCCGTGGTACGTATCGGTCTGCGCGGTCGTCTTGCCGGTCCCGGTCGGCGCATCATACGTGAGGGAGATCCGGAACGAGCCGCCTTCGCGGGCGTCGAACGCATGCACGTGGCTGGTCATGCCGGTCGGCACCATCCACGTTGCGACCGCACGCGCATCGAGAAGCGCGCGATAGACGGTAGCTCGGGGCGCGTTCACGCGGCGGCTGATGCGGGTCGAGCTCATGTTCGAAAATATCACGGTGCATAGACGCGGGCCCACTCCAACTCCGGCCGTGAATTCTCCGCGTTGCTGGCGATCTCTCGAAGCTGCATCGCGTAGGCGCGGGCTTTGGTATCATCACCGGCCTTACCGGCCGCCTTGGCGGCGCCCGCCGTGGCGTTGAACCGGCGCGGCGCGGTCTTCAGAACCGCCTCGTATTCCTTCAGAGCCTCAGACGCCGCTCCATTTTCGAGTAGCAGATCGGCCAGCATCTCGCGCACCGGAAGCAATGCCCCGGGCGTCACCGGATGCTTGTCGAGGGTATCCTCATGATCGGCAGCCATACGCAGGAGCCCGAGACCCTCGTGCTTCTTCCCTTCGGCCAATGCGATCAGCGCCGTGGCCGCTTCCCACTGCGCGCCAATCGAGCCGCTCCAATCGTAGTCGCGAGTTGCCGGCATGGCCTTGCGGATGGCGGCGATTTCGTCCGTTGAACGGCGCGCGGCAACTGCATCGCCTGCACGGGCGGCCCCGATCGCTCTCGCGTAATGCACCAGCGCTTCGGCGTTCCGAAACCGATTCCAAGGGAACCATGCCGGCTTGACCTCCAACGCGGCAGCGCCTTTCCAATCGTGCCGCTCAAGAGCCCAGCGCGCCGGCGAGGCCGCGAAGGCGTAGGCGGCGGCGAACTGATTTTCGTCGAGCCTGGCGATGCCTTCCATCTCCGCCAGCACCTTTTGGGCGCTCGTATCCTTCGCTTGCTGGAGATAAGCATAGACGAGGTAATCCATCGCGTGGAGCTGGTCGAATGCGCCCCCGCCCCCGTGCAGACGTTGCGCCTGTGCGATGGCCGACGTCGTCGAGGCGGTGTTCGAAGCTATGGAATCGTCCCACAGCCCCAGTCGCGTGAAGATATGAGACGGCATGTGAAGTGCGTGCGGCGAATCGGGCGCAATCCTGGCGTAAGCGCGCGCCGCCTTGAGGCCCAGCTCGGCAACCGGCGGGTAATCGACGCTATGAATAATGTAATGCGCCACGCCAGGGTGGTTCTGATGCCGTGGCAGCAACTGGTTGAGAATCTCGCTGCCTTTCCTCTGCCACTTATACGTCTTGTCGGCCGGGTCGAGATAGCCGATCGCCACGAGCTGCAGAGCATGGAAAATCGCGGCCTCGTCGTCGCTGGGGTGGCGTTCGCAGACTAGGGCCAGGGCCTGTTCGTAATTCTTCGCCCGCGCCACGTGATCCACCGTCTTCCAGTCCTTATAGAACACCGCGAGGGCATTGATGTAGTCGCGCTCGCGGTCGGTCTTCGCGTTAGTGGCCCGATCGAGAGCCGCTGCGCCTTGCTTCAGTTCATCGGGCGACGGTGGCGCCCAGATCGGGTGATACCAGGTCCGCGCGACGCCCCAGTAGGCTATGGAACAGGTTGGGTCTGCCTTGGCGGCATCGTTGAACGCCATGCGCGATTCCTCATAGCCGAAAGAGTGGAGCAGAGCCGCTGCGCGGGAGATCAAGTCTTGCGCCATGGCGTTGCAAGACGTCGGAAACTCTACTGTGCCGAGGCCGGCAACGCCGTGTTGGTGTCGGGAGTGATCCTGCTGTGCCGTCGCGAGCACAGCGGAAAGGGTCAGTAATACGAGTCGCACACGTCCTCCCGGGGTGGCATCGGCCAGTCCCTGAGTTCCCTGTTCGGAGTCTCTTTATGGCATTCTAATTCAAACTCTACACTGGAATAATGTTGCGGCGTATATGTGTATTCTGCGGTTCCAGTCTTGGGGTTCAAACAGTTTATGCGCGGGCAGCCGACGACCTGGGCCGGCTCCTGGCCCAGCGCGGCATCGAGTTGGTTTACGGCGGCGGCAACGTCGGCCTCATGGGCAGGATCGCCGATGCATGCCTGAGCCAGGGTGGACGAGCAATCGGTGTGATGCCCAGGTCGCTGGTAGAGAAGGAGATCGCCCACAAGGGGTTGACTGAACTGCACGTTGTTGAGTCCATGCATGCGCGCAAGGCGCTGATGGCGGATTTGTCCGACGCCTTCATCGCTATGCCCGGGGGTTATGGCACGTGGGATGAGTTTTGCGAGGTTCTGACCTGGTCTCAACTTGGATTGCAACGCAAAGCCTGCGCGTTGCTCAATGTGGACGGCTACTACGACGCATTTCTTAACATGGCGGATCGAGCCGTCGATCAGGGCTTCTTGCGTGACGCTCACCGCCAACTGCTGCTTTCCGATACCGATCCGGGTCGCTTGCTGGATCGCCTGACGAGCTATACGGTTCCCATCGTGGACAAATGGATTAATCGTTCGACCCGATAAGATCGACGCGCCGATCGGCAGGGCTGGTATATCTCCAGTCGCGGGAGAAAGTCGAAGTATCTCAAAATTGAGTGCGGAATTGATAGCGCGCCCTTAACGCCGCTGATCGCGATCTATCCTCGATCCGGAATGACTGCACAGCGCCGCTCGTCCCAGACCACCTTTAGTACTCGCGCGACTGGACGATCCTAAGCGAAATCAGCAGCAACATCCCCGACACCCCAAGCAGGGTGGCTATGGCTATCCACGGCATCGTGTGAGTCAAGAGCGGCGAAGCGCGCGACAACACGAGGAAGGCGTCCAGGGACCGCGGCAGAGGAACCCGATTTAGAATCACAATGGCGGCCATGACTGTGAACATGGTGGCCCAGGTCTGATACAAGTCGTCAAGAAACGCGGCAAAAAACACCCCAAGCGAGTACACCGCCACAACACAGAAGAACGCCGCCACGCCGTGTTTGAACATGTCCGAGGGTGCCGCATTGAGCCGGATCGCGGGACGCACCAGCCAGGCCGCACAGCAGGCGAGAACGTGTATCACAGCCGTTTCTGCGAGACCCAGCGAAACCCGTACACGGAACAGCCGGCTGCGTGTCACGGGCAGGGACAAGGTGTAGTACATGGACCCATGCAGGCCTTTGCTCGGACGAAAGCCTCCGGGTTGGGTTTTGATTCCGGCGCCGGCGAGCATGATGGCCGCGACCACGGAAGCACCGATTAACGTGGTCGCTTCCAGACCTCGTGACGAAATGTTGGCGGT
>JAOAPQ010000099.1 GCA_025462965.1 Bryobacterales bacterium | reverse complement strand
GGCACGGCGCCGGGCAGCCAGTCCGGTCCGTTCCTTTCACAGTTCCTGTTGATGCCCCTCCCCTACGGCGCGGAGATGTTTCCCCAAACGCTGCGCAGCATGGCGCCGGGCGTCGATTTTGCCGTTAGGTTCGATGAATGGCTGGCATTGCAGGACGGCTGGAGTCCAACCGCTGCCGAGCAGTACGATGGCGCAAACCGGCTACCTCGCTCGGCCCGCGACATAGCGCAGTGGGCGCACCACGACGTTCTGTTCGGAGCGTACCTGAATGCGGCATTAATCCTGTTCACGCCCGCCGCATCCTCGAATTCTCTCATCGGCGGTCTGAATGCTCCGTTCAATCCCGGAAACCCATATGCCGGGTCCGCGAACCAGACCGGCTTCGGCACCTTCGGCCCTCCCCACATCACCGGGACGCTCGGCGAGGCTGCCACACGGGCGCTACGCGCTGTCTGGTATCAGAAATGGTTTGTGCATCGCCGGCTTCGGCCTGAAGAATTTGGCGGCCGGATACATCAGATGCTGGCAGGCAAAGCCTCCTACCCCATACACCAAAACGCTTTGAAATCGAGCGCTGTGGCGATGGCATACTCCAAAAACGGGACGTGGCTCCTGCCGCAGGCTTACACCGAAGGCTGTCCCACGCACCCGGCCTACGGCGCGGGCCATGCGACGGTGGCCGGTGCTTCGGTGACGCTGCTCAAGGCGTTCTTCGATGAGAACTATGTAATTCCCAACCCGGTTATGACCGGCCCGGACGGCCTGAGCCTGATGGCTTACGAAGGGCCCGATACGCTCACGGTCGGCGGAGAGTTGAACAAACTCGCCGAAAACATCGCCGGAGCGCGCAGCTTCGCGGGGGTACATTGGCGCTCCGATTCCACGCAGTCGCTGCTCCTCGGCGAGCAGGTGGCGATCGATCTGATGTCCGACCAGCGCCGCACTTACGGCCCGGAATTCCAAGGGTTCACGTTCACTAAGTTCAACGGCCAAAAAATCACCGTCTAGTAATAGTTCAGTTCAACGGACACGCGGCGATAGCCGCGTTTCTTGTTTCGCCGGTACAACTCGCGCTAAAACTGAATACGGATCAGCGTCTGCAGGATGCGCGCAGACCCGGCATTGCCCGGCGAGGGAACGGTAACGGAGCCGAATCCCGTAACGTTCACAAGCTGCCCGGAGGCGTTATACGGAGTGGCATTGTTCGCCAATCCCAGATTTGGGTAAGCATTGAAGTTCAGTGTTGTGTTCAGGCCGGTGAAGTTCGGGTGGTTGAAAACATTGAACGCGTCGACACGGAACTGGAATCGAACCCGTTCTTTCACCTTGAACTCCTTCTGCAGTGCCAGATCGAAGTTGACCAGCCCGGGATTATAGAGCGAGTTGATTCCCGACTCCAGACCGAGACTGCCAGGCTTGGGCGCGGCGAAACAGGCCGCATTCAAACGGTTGAAGGGATCGCTCGAATGGGTATAAGGGTCGCAGCCCGGCACCATCGCCAGTCTCGCCTGTTCTTGCGTGTTGCCGCTCGCCAGAGCGTTGCCCGTGATGTTCGCGTTTCCGGCGCCGGAAATATTGAAGCCCGGCGTAAACGGGGAGCCGGTCGTGATCTGTGTGACTCCCGAGACCTGCCAGCCGCCTGTCAACGCGCGCACGAGCGAGTTGCTGTCGTGCAGGGTGGGCAGGCTGTAAACGTAGTTCAGAGAAAGCACCTGCCGCCGGTCGAAATTGGCCGGACCGTACTCCGCCTGGCGCGTATACTGATCGGCGCGCACCCAGGTTGTATCGCCCTGGGCGGTGGTCATCGCCCGGCTCCATGTGTACGCGACCCCAAAGAACAGGCCGCCGCCGAAGCGCTTGTTCACCTGCGCCTGGAACGCGTTGTAGTTCGACGTGGCGGCGCTTTCATAGAGCGAAATCTGGCCGTACCCGCGGAGAGGCCGAAGGAACTGCGTCAGGAGCGCGTTGTTTCCGGCCAGCGCGGTCGGATTCGTCGCGACCAGAGTGGGATCCTGATTCTGCGGCAGGAAGTTGGCGCCATACGGCACCGGATTCAAGTTCCGGTTGTCCTGCAAGTGCCGTGCCTGGCTGCCGACATACGCGGTATCCAGCATGATGGACCAGGGCAGCCTCGTCTGTACTGAGAACTGATAGCTATAGGTAGTTGGAACCTTACCCGTGGGATCGGCCGCGTAAAGATTCGGAGGTGCCAGCAGGACATTCTTGGGATCGATGTTCTGCGCAAAGCCGTATTGCAGCGTCGGCTGCACCGTCTCCGGCGGATTGCGCACAAAGTCGAACACGCGATTGCCCTGGAACCGGTCGTAATAGATGCCTCCACCAGTTCGGACCACGATCGTTTGCTTGCCCGTCACGTCCCAGGCGACGCCGAAGCGCGGGCCCCATTGGGGATGAGGGTTAGGTTGCAGATACTTGTTGATGCCTTTCCCGGCTTGCACTACCCCGTTGAAAGGATCGCCGGAACCGGGTACTTCCAGCCCGATATCGTACGCGGGAAGAGTCTGGCCCGTCGTCGGATCGATTGCCATGCGGGTGCCATTGACCATCGTGGGCTGGTAGAGCCGCGGCGCCTTCGCCGGATCCCACGCGCTCAGCACAAACGTCGACGCCTGGAGCGAGGAATCGTACTGCGGCTGGTACCAGGAGATGCGCAGGCCGTAATCCAAGGTGATGCGCGGCGTCAGCTTCCAGGTATCCTGCACGAATCCTTCGATATTCCAATAACGATACTTGCCGTTAATGTAAGCGCTGGATTGGTCCATGCTGTTGAAAACGCCAAGCAGCGCATTGGAGTAACCATAGCCGGTATCCAGCGGATTGCTCGAGCTGTCGCCGAAGTTGTAGCTGCCGTTGTTGTCGCTGAACGACGTCTGGTCTTTCCGGCTGCGCTGCATGAAGATGCCGGTCTTGATTGTGTGGGAGCGCCAGATCTTGGTCAGATTGTCACTGACGTCGATGCTCGTGTTGTAGTTATGAAACGGCGCGTCGTTGGTCACGAAGGTGGGGCTGTTCGTGAGATGCGACCCATTGAAAGTAGCGTTGGGAATGTAATCGTCCTGAACGGCGCCGGGATAAAGCAGGGGCAGAGTTACACCCGAAGTTTTTCGCCTCAGGACACTGCCGACTTCCACGATATCGATCTTGTTCTTTGTATAGCCCCAATTCGTTTCGTTGGTCATAGTGGGACTGAGGACCCACGTCACGCCTGCCGCGAGGCTGTTGCCCGGCCGGGTATCGGTAATGGTCGTAACCGGGACGGTGGGACCAAGCACAAACGATCCGTATGGAAGGCTTTGCGGGAAAGAGTTCTGAATCCAGTGCCCAAAGGCCCGGATGTTCTGCGAAACGTTGTAATCCAGCCGCAGCAAGTCTTCCCGGCGGGGGAGCCTGCTGGAGAGTTGCGAGGTGTAGTTGAAGCCGGTGGATCCGGGCGAGTTAGGTAGCGGATACAGGTTCAGCAAAGCTTGTCCCGGCGCATAGAACCGGCTCGACGGGATAATATTGCCCGCAAACGGCTGCCCGGTGAGTGGATCCTTGATCACGAACGGCTTCCCGTTGTTATCGACGCTCTGAGAGTAGTCCCCCTTGCGCTCGAGCGCGGTCGGCACGGTCTTGTTCTGCGGCGCGTTCGGCTGCAATTGCCGCTGGAACTCCTCGCTCCAGAAAAAGAACAACTTGTCTTTCGTCGCATGGACCAGCTTGGGAATATAGACGGGACCGCCAATGGTGTAGCCGGGATCGTTAAAGCGGAAAAGGTTGCGCGGCAAGCCTCGCACATTGTTGATCCACGTGTTTGCGTTCAGATCGTCATGGCGGTGATACCAGTAACCGCTGCCATGGAACTCGCTGGTGCCGCTCTTGGTGACCAGTGAAAACTGGCCGCCCGCGTTGCGCCCGTACTCAGCCTGATAGGTGCCCGTCAGAATCTTGAACTCCGCCATCGAATCCAGGCTGACTGTCACGTTCTGGCCGCCATTCGAGCCGGTGTCGATGTCTCCGATTCCGTTGATGGTGAGCTGATTCTCGGTGCCGCGATTCCCGTTGATGAAGAGATTGCTCAACCCTCCGACGCCGCCAACCGAAAAGTTCGCCGTGCTTACCACGCCGGGAATCAGTTTGGCCATGTCGAGAGGACTGCGGCCATTGACCTCGATGTTCTCCATCTGCTTGGAGACGATCGTCGCGGAGCGCTCCACGCTTTCAGCCTGCAGCAGAGCCGCCTGCGCGGATATCTCGACGGATTCCGTCACGGCGCCGACTTGGAGCGCCAGATCGCCAAGCGCTAGCTTGTCATTGGCATCCAAGGGAACATTCGACCGTTCGAGCCGCTTGAACCCCGGCGCCTCAACCCTGACCGTGTAGGTTCCCGGCTGCAGCCCGGCGAATGTGAAATCGCCCTGGTCGCCGGTCTTGGTCGTCACTGTGACGTTTTTGTTGGGTTCAATGGCGGTCACGGAGACACTTGCGACCACCGCCCCTTGCTGGTCCACGACCCGACCTGTTATGGAGCCGCTAATGTTCTGTGCGTGCCCTTGAAAAGAAAAAACCAAAGCAAAAGCCAAGACAAATATCTTCGCGGATATCTTACGCATCTCTAACCCCCTTTTCACCCTTATCGCATTGCGCGAGTCTGGCTCAGCATATACCAAGTCGCCCTCTGTGACAAGCACCCGGAAGAGGTATCCGCTCGGCCCGGCGTGCTGGTACTAACCGCTCATGCGTTGCGAGGGAGAGCTAGTGCGTGCTGGCGGGGAGATGCTTTGATCCGCAGTCTGGTTGCCAAACCCGGCAGATGCTGAGAGTCAAAAGCATGAGGCCGTTCTCGCTATTGCGCTTTGGGGGCCGGCGGCGCTTCGCGCGTTCCAAAAGAAGGGTTAGGGGCGCAATAAAACAGAAAGCGGGGCTAACAGCAACGTCGCCAGAAACGAGGTTTGCACCATTGCAACTACATCATTCGGGTTAGCTATTTTACGAGTGCTGCGCAGTTTATTCGGCAAACAACAGCCATGAGATTCATGATTTTGCTCTTCTCCACTTTTAGGCCGGCCCTGGCATGAAGATCGCCTTTGTTTCAAGATACGTTTCGAGTCCTTCCGGCCCACCTCCGCGGCCGATACCTGAAAATTTGTACCCTCCGAATGGAACGGAGGCAGGCATCTCAAGTCCATTCACTCCCACGTGGCCAGTCTTGATTTGGCAGGCGACGTCATAGGCACGTTCCTGATCGGTGCTGAACACCGTTCCGCTCAAGCCGAACCTCGAATCGTTCGCGAGTCGAACCGCGTCTTGGACGTCGTCATACACGATGATGGTCACGACGGGGCCGAATATTTCCTCTTGTGCGATCGTCATATTGGGCGTGACCTCTGTAAAGACTGTGGGATCGAGATAGTAGCCTTTGTCGAAGCCGGCGCTGCGTCCGCCTCCGGTGATGACACGACCGCCTTGTTCTATCCCCTGTTGGATGTAGTCGAGCACACGGTCGCGCTGCCTTTCATTTCGTACCGGGCCGACATGGGTATCGGCTTCCCACGGATCGCCGATTTTCAAATTGGTAATCATCGACGAGAAGGCGTCAACCATTTCGTCCAGGCGGATCTTCGGTACAAGGACGCGGCTTTGTGCGACACACATTTGCCCGGAAAAGCCCATCGAAAACGCAGCAAGTGTTGGTAGCGTCACGGACAACTCTGCATCGTCGAGCAGGATTGCAGCAGACTTGCCACCAAGTTCAAGGGTCACACGTGCGAGCCGTTCGGATGCTACGGCGGCGACCTGCAGGCCAGCCTGCAGGCCCCCCGTAAAGCTGATCTTATCCACTTGCGGTGAAGCGACCAAGAATGCCCCTTCTTCGCGATCCGCTGTGATCACATTAAGAACACCAGCAGGAATTCCCGCAGCTTCAGCACACTCTGCGACAAGAAGCGCATCGAACGGACATTCAGGAGGAGATTTGACCACGACAGTGCAACCAGCGGCAAGCGCTGCCGGGATCTTGAAAGCGAAGATATTTAGAGTTGCATTCCAGGGCGCGATCAGTGCGGCTACACCAATGGGTTCGCGGTGAACACGGGCATGCCCTCGCGGTGTCGGCCGCCTCTCCTCGAACACATAAGTACCGGCCAGTTCCGCGAAATATTCGAAGCGTCTAGGCGATTCCTGAATTAGTCTATCGACGAAAGCCACTGGTGCGCCCGCCTCCGCAGTCATTAGCCGCGCAAATAGCGGCATACGTTGCTTAATTTCTTCGCTCAGGCGACGCAAATAGACGGAGCGCTCCACGCCAGACATCTTCGGCCATGGACCCCAATCGAACGCAGAGCGGGCAGCCGCAACGGCATTTTCCACATCGGTCTTATTGGCGAGTGGAATTTCCACAAGGGCCTCTTCCGTTGCTGGAGAGACGATTACGTGTCGCAGGGATGATCGACTTTCAATCCAATTGCCTCCAATGTAGAAGCGGTTGCGAACATTATCCGACAGTTCGGAAATTGGGTCGAAGGGCATTTTCAGATTCCTAACTAATCGTTGTTGACAGATTGTGGTCGGGAAGAATTACTGTGTCGCACAATTGAATGAGATATCGAGGCTGTGTTGCAAAGAGGATCGGCTGATTGTGGATGCGTCCGGTGACTCAGGCCGAAAACGAGTAGCGCCAGACACAGGAGTATCAACGAAACCCAATCGAGAGCTTACTTGGCTTCGGCTTCGATCTCGGCCCATTCCTGGTCAGATAGTGTGATGTCTGCTGCCTTGATGTTTTCTTCGAGGTGCTCAAGGGATGAGGTGCCGGGGATGGGAAGGATGACTGGGCTGTGGTGGAGTAGCCATGCAAGGGAAATTTGGGAGAGGGTTGCGTTGTGGCGCCCGGCTGCCTGGCCGAGTTTGTCGCCGGGTTGAGCGAGCGCTCCTCCTCCGATGGGGAACCAGGGGATGAAGGCGAGGTCTTCTCTTCGCAGTATTTGACTACGTCTTCGTCCGGCCGGTGGCCGATGTTGTAGATGTTCTGGATACTAACGATCTTCGCGACCTTGCGTACCTGTTTGATCTCGGGGAGGGTTACCCTACAAAGACCGATGTCTTTGATCTTGCCCTGTGCCTGTAGTTTGACGGCGGCGCCGAGGGATTCTTCGACGGGCACCTTAGGGTCGATCGCGTGCAGCTGCCGGACGTCGAGTGCTTCAGTCTTTCCGAGTTCCGGGATCATAATTTATGTTCAGCTCTTAGGATCTCTCCTGCACGTTCGCCGATAACAACGCAGGGCCCCATCGTGTTGCCGGTTGTCACGCACGGCATGATGGAACCATCCGCAATGCGGAGATTGTCTATTCCATAGACCTTGAGGTAACCGTCGACGACGGACATAGAATCGCGTCCCATCTTAGCCGTGCACGTCTCATGGGAGAAAGTCGTGGCGGCATCTCGAATGAAGTTCTCAAGATCGGCCCCTTTAAGATTGCCCGGCATGACTTCGCGTTTCACGTAAGGCCGAAGCGCTGCGGAGTTTCCGATTTCACGGCAAATTTCAACACCAAAGATCAAGGCTTTCATATCGTCTGGGTGGGACAAAAGATTGTCATGAATCTCTATCGGATCGAGCGGTTTTGGGCCAGTCAAGCGGATATGTCCCCGGCTCTTTGGCTGCACGACAGTTGGTAACAGTGTCCAGGAACCTGCGGGTGGCTTGAATCTGGCTTCAGTCTCAGCGCTGAAGAACGGTACTTCTACTTGGACGGCCTGTATATCTGGAGTGTTCAGGCGGGGGTTGCTCTTCCAGAAGAAAGTCGCCTCGCCCGCGTTGTTACGTGGAGAAAGCGGTTCCCGATACTCCCAGATACAGGCACTCCTGACGTGATCTTGAAAGTTCTTTCCCACACCAGGTAGATGCTGCATTAACGGTATCCCAAAACGTTGCAACTCAGCTTGATCGCCAATCCCTGATTGCATGAGCAGCTTGGGTGTGTGCATCGCACCCAAGGAGAGGATTACCTCAACCCCTGCTCCGATCCGATGCGTCTTGTCGCCGTAGGCAATCTCCACTCCCGTTACCCGCTTGCCCGCGAAGGTCAAGCAAGTGACCATTGCGCGACTGAGCACAGTGAAATTCGGTCGGTCCATGTACGGGAAGGCATAAGACCGAAACACAGATTGGCGTTTTCCATTGCGCACTCGGAGCTCAAGGAGGGAGGCGCCGCCATCGCCCTCCATCATGCAACCGTTATGACTCTCGAAAGTTGGAATCCCTACCGATCGTGCCCCTTCCACCATCGCGGGCGCTACTGGATTCGGGTCGGGAGGTGGTTGAACAAGTACCAGTCCCCCGATCCCGCGATGCTCCGGATCCGGTGTGCCGCGCCAGTCTTCAATCCGGCGGTAGATTTTTGACACGGCCTCATAGTTCCATGCCGGGTCGCCTGCCTCGGATGCAAAGAAATCCCAATCATTCTTATGGCCGTGTGCCCACGCCATCGCGTTTATGCTGGATCCGCCGCCCAGCACCTTGCCCATATGGAGAGGTATAGAGCGGCCGTTGAGATAGGGGCTTGGCTGCCCCAGAAATCCCCAGTTGCGCTCACTGGCACGGTTCAGAGGCCACTTGCTCGCTTCCATCACCTCTGGCACGTCGTCGCTGCCCCCCACCTCAACTAACAAGACGTCCACCTGCGGATTCTCGGCCAGTCGGCGCGCCACCACCGAACCGGAGGAACCCGAGCCGCACACGATGAAGTCGTAATACGGTTTCAAATCGGCCGTGAGCTTCTGTTGGTTCGCGCGCACTCGCTCGATGAAGCTCGGTGTCTCGAAGTCTTGCTCGAAACTTCCCCGATCACTAGAAGATGTTGTGGCGATCGGCTCGATGTTCATGAAAGGACTCCTTTGTTTGCCCTCAGGAAGAAACCTGCAGTGGCGAAAAATGTGTCTGTTAGGAAGAACCCGCATGATCGAGTTTTATTCCGGACGTGCAGAAGGTAGGTCACGGCCCGTTACCTGAACTCGTAAGGTCCGAATACTAAATTGCGCAGTTTAGGCGGCTCGGAAGCTGCACATCACCGGGCTGCAACCGCCGGCAAGTGGCGCGAGCGGTTTCGAGAGTTCGGGCTGGATGGTTTGCTGGATGAACCGCGGGTAGGCGCATCGCGCAAAATCGGCCATCGGGAGACCGAAGAAGTCGTTACGAAGACGCGCCAAAGTAAGCAAACCGTGCTGGTCGGGTGAACCCGCTGGATTCATTCGCGATTACCGTTGACACCCATTCGCCCCAATCCCCTCAACAACTTACATAAATCCCACCCGCCCGCCATGCTAGCGTGTGCACGTAACCGCCATGTCCAACCGCACCGCACCCTGGTCTCAGCTCCCCGAAGAAACCGGCGAAGCCCATAGTGCCTTCCGCTTCTTCTTCCTCACCTCCTCGCGCGAGATCGACCGCGCCTGGCACAAGTTCTCCTTCCCCCGTAGCTCCGGCCCCTCGCCCGACGACCCCAACTACCACGCCCCCGCCCAATGGCACGCCTGGAAAATCGAACACCGCTGGGAGGAGCGCGCCTCAGCCGCGGACCGCGAGGAACGCCAGCAGGAATTCGAAGCCGCCGAAACCGCCCGCGGCAATGCCATCTCCTGGTCCGCCGAGCGCCAGGAGGATTTCCGCGACCGCCTCGCCCTCTATAAGAACCTGCGCAAAGGCCTCCTCGAACTCTCCCAAACCGGCATACTCCGCGACCGCGTCGTCAAAACCGTCACCAAAACCGAGAAGGGATGGGAAACCGTCATCGAAACCGTCCGCGCCGTCGAACAGCTCAAGTACATGGAGCGCAACGGTCCCATGCTTTTCCCCGCCGATAACTCGAAACCCACCCTCCCCGGCGGCGGCTCTCTGTTTATCGATCTCGATACCATCGCCGAACTGAGTCCCGACCCGCTCCCCGTGCGCGACCGCGCGCGGCCCAAATCCATTTGGCGCATGGATCCCGAAACCCGTGTATGGGAATACACCGAAAACTGAATCTGAGGTCAACAAAAATATGCCAGCCACAGCCGCTCAACTCTCTGCTAACCGCGCGAACTCCGAATCCTCAACCGGCCCTCGAACCGAAGCCGGTAAATCCCGCTCCAGCCAGAACGCCCTCCGGCACGGCCTCGCCTCTGGCCGTCTCATCATTGAAGGCGAAAA
>JAOAPQ010000053.1 GCA_025462965.1 Bryobacterales bacterium | reverse complement strand
CGCCTTGTTTTCATCGCCGAGTTCCAGCCGCAAGGCGAGCAACGCGCGGCCCAATCAGCCCAATCTCGGCCGAAGGCCTGGAGGAGAAAGCGCCGCAGACACTGGACACTCGGTTACTCCTCTGCTCAATGCCGATACGCGCAAGGCGGACGAGAACTCGGGTGCCGTCACGCCGGAGGACATCCGAAACACGGCCAAACTGCGGACTCAGGCTCAGGCAGGGCAAACGTCGCCACCGCCGGCTCCCAGAGCGGAACCAAAAGATTACGCTCTGAACAAAATCGATTTTCCGGCCGAACCTGGCTACGTGCCGCCGACGCAGACCCCTTCTACTTCGGCATCAACAGCGGCGAGTTCGGCAGCGATCCCACTCCGGGCCACTAAGGCATCGCTGGTCTTCGTTCGAAGCACAACAGGAACGCGCGAGGTGACACTCAGCGGCGCTCTTGTGCAGCCCGCAATTCTGCCGCAAACATCCGATTTCAACGCCCTTCCGGCCGGAGTCCGGCTTGTAGCACGGCTCGAAATGCCTGTAAGCTCGGCGGTCAAAGCGCCGGTCGTTGCGGCGATCGAATATAACTACGAGCGCGACGGAGAAATCGTGATTCCCGCCGCCACAAAGGCTTTCGGAGAGCTTGAGCAGGTAAACGAACAGGGCGTCGTTGGTCTCCACTTCACTGCCCTCCAGATGCCCAATGAAGGTATGCAGCGCATCGACGGCCGCGCCATGAGTCTGCGCTACGAACCGTTGCGCGGAAACGTAACCGGACGGAACACGGGCAAGCGTTTTCTGGTTCGCGCCATGACGGGTGTAGGAACGATCGCCGCCGCAACGGTAGGCGTGCGCAACGGGACGGGATTGAGTGAACCAATCACCAACAATGTTCTGCTGCGCGAACGAGTCGCGAACAATGTCGCCATCGGCGGTTAGCAACAATTGGCGGAGATGGCTTATCACCGCAACATTATCGTCACCGTTCCGGGCAACACGCGGTTCTATCTCGTGCTGGCGAAACCGACCGGAAACCGCGTGGGAGATTCCACGCCAAGGTCCCCCATTCCGGCCAACGATCCGGGAACCCCGGGCTACTCGGTCGCCTCTCAGACGAGCGCGCAGGAGCTTCGAGAATTGATGGAATTGAAGCGCGAGCTGACACGGATGTACCAGCAGCAACAGCCGAAGGCAACGATTGAGCAGACTTCCGTGCCACAGCAATAACCTTGACTCCGACAAAAAAACGCGCAATTCGACTCCCATAACCCGGCTTTGCAGGGCTTTCTGGATGGGGTTAAAGCAATTCCAAGGAGAGCCCCATGTCATTTTCGGCGCCCCGAGGCCTTGCCTCCTTGAGCCTGCGGGGAATTCTCTGGATTGCAGTCGGAGCCGTCGTCTCCCTGAGCTATATCCTCTATACTCCCGAGCCCGCAACGCGCGGCATGCAGCCCGGGGTCGCCGACTGGATTTTTCGAAGCTGGCCAGCTCTGTTCGCTTCCGCGCTTCGCATGTGGCTGCTGCTGAGCGGCCCGATCGTTAATGCGCCAAGGTGGGTTCAGAAGGGCGTGCGCCTCGCGATGGTGTTCTTCGTCTATTCGGGCGCCATTGTTCCAGTTGAGTCCGCCGCTTGCCGGGTGGCAGTAGTTCAATCCCTCGCCGGATTTCAGCGAAGGTCAGGACGCTGGCGAAAAGAGACTCGTCCGCCGTGGCATGCAACCAGCGGTCAACCTGTTGATCCGGCTCCCCTGTGCGTGCAAATTCGGAGAGGACGTTGGTATCGAGCAGGAAGCCGGTCACAGATCGACGGGCCTTGGATAGTCCTTCTGCCTCTCCAGATTCAGTTCAGAACCGGCAAAGGGGGGTTGCGTGAGGAGATCGTAGAGCTTTTTGCGGGGCCTTGGCGTGAGTCCTGTGGCTTGCGCCACGTCGGATTTCTCGCGCAAGGCAGCCAAGGCGTGATCAAGCACCTCATCCGGGCTTCGAAAGTGGCCGCTCTGGATTTCCTCTTGAATGATCCGTTCCTGTTCGGGCTTGAGTTGAATGGTCACTGCAAATACCCTACGCCGCATTGAACTAAGCGTCAACTTTATGATCTCACGCTGGCCCTTTCTTCCGCTTCTGCATGTAGCGCCGCTCCATCGAATCGGTCTTCTGGCTCGAGATCTTCATGCGGACGACTTGCGGCACCCCGGCACAAGGCATGTTGCGGACTGCGGTTCGGCGCAAATCATGAAAGCGCAGATCGGGTACTCCGGCTCGTTTGCAGGCTTCGCTCCACGCGCAACGCAGGTCTTTGATGGGCTGGCCGTGGCAGTTGAAGATATGCCGGGATTCCGGCCAGGTCTCATCACGACCTCAAAGCCCAGACGCTGACCGTCCGTCTGCATCATCTGACGCAGGCGGCTCACGACACCGCGGTCCGTTACCTGTGTGAAGAACTCACCGCCACGGAAACTAACTTTCCGGGAACGGACCTGCAGTTGGTGTACGAACTTGGGTCAGCCTGAATTCCACGAGATCAGGAGTTCGGAGACTTGACCCCACGAGATTGCTCCCGCTAGCACCTCAAGCGCATTTCGTGCGGTCGGGAGCCGCTCTAAGCGGTGTAAATCACTGATTCTCCGTAGGTGACCGTTCCCGAGCGGTCCCTGACGGACCGGGGCATAAGGTCCAAAATAAGGTTCACCCGGTTTCTACGCGATCGCGCTCTGGCTTAACAAATCGTGTTTCCCAGCCGTGTTTTCGTTCGATGGCGCGGCGATATGTGGCAATCTGTGCACACCCTAGGGTTGAACAAGCAATAGACTTCGCGATTCACACCGGAGCAGCGCCGTCGTGCGCGGAACGGGCCTGTGATCGGTAATTCTTCGTGTTACCCTGTTGTAGCTGGTGCTCAACCGCGTCGGGTTGGGCTTGAAGATGGGGAAGTCCGGTGAGAATCCGGCGCTGTTCCGCAACGGTGTGCTGCAGTATTGAGCGAGCCCGAATACCTGCCAGTAGTCCGTGACCTCACGGTACCTCTCGTCGAAAGGGGCATTATGTTTAGACTCACTCTCTCCCACTTACCGCTTCGATCGCCAGGCGCGTGTTGATGCAGTATTCCACACTTGTGCTGGTCTTCGCCCTGGGCTTGCGCCACGGCCTGGATGCAGACCACCTGGCCGCCATCGACGGGTTCGCCCGCTTTCGCCCCAGCCGATGGAACGGCATCCTCTTCGCGCTGGGACACGGTGGCGTGGTCACGGCGCTCGCGGCCGGCGTGCACGGATTTCTGGGCAAGATTGACCTGAGCTGGCTGTTCCCGTGGCTCTTTCTGGGGGTCGCGGGCGCCAATCTGCTGCGCCTCGTGCGGCCGCGGCGCCATCGCCACACAGCGCTCGGCCGGTCCTGGATCGCGCTTGGCCCCCTGACCATGGGCGTGCTGCTGGCGGTGAGCTTCGAGACCGTCACGCAACTCTCCGCGCTGGCGCTGGCGCAGCATACCGGACCGCTGTGGCTGGGCGCTGCTTTTACTTTGGGCATGACGATCACGGACGGCATCGACGGGCTGCTCGCGGCGCGTGTGCAGCAGAGCCGCGGCGCACGGGCGGCGATCGCGTCGCGCGCCATGGGATGGGTGGTGGTGGTCGTGTCGACCGGCTTCGCGCTCGCCCACTTCACGGGACGGGACACCGGGTCGATACCGCTGGTGCTGGGAGCCATGTTGTTTATGGCGCTGCTGGCGTTGCGGATATGGACGCTCCGCGACCCGCACGCGGCCCAGGCGGAGGCGGCATGATCTCTTGCATCGGCGTGGGCCCCGGGCATCTCGATTACCTCACCCTCGGCGGCGCCCGGCGCATTGAGGAGGCCGGCGTGGTGGCGGGCTTTCAGTACGTGGTGGATCTGATCCGGCCTCTGATTCCCGCCTCCGCCGCGGTCATCACGATGGGTTATAAAGACCAGACTGAGCGCCTCGCCGAAGTAGCCGCTCTGCATCACGCGGGCAAAGTTTGCGCGGTCGTCTTCATGGGCGACATTCACTTCAGCGGCTTTCAATTGCTGGAGCGCGTCGAGAAAGCCTGTGGACATAAGGTCGAGACGCTGCCCGGCATCTCCAGCGCGCAGGTGACCGCTGCGCGTGGCCGGGTCTGTTTCGATGAGACTACTTTCCTGACTTTCCACCGCCGCGGCGATCTGAGTCCGTTTCAAGAACACTTGGTCCATGCGTTGCAAGACGACCGGAATGCCATCGTGATTCCGCGCCCATGGGACTTCATGCCGAAAGACATTGCGGCTTACCTGCTGCGCGAAGGACGGCCCGCCGGACAAATGGTCGAAATATGGGAGCACCTGACCGGAGGCGAATCGCACTGGAAAGGCACGCTGGGCGAGCTGACCGGTGAATTCTCGGATCTCAGTATCATGCTGATCCGCAGCCTGCGCCCTCTACCGACGGGTCTCGAAGGAGAGAAATTCTAAGTGAGCGGGTACGGCATTGTGCTGATGGGGCATGGCAGCCGGGATCCGGATGGCGTACGCCAGTTTGAAGCGCTGGCGGCGTTGATGCGCGGACGCGTGGGCCCGGGCCGCTTTACGCATGGCTACCTGGAGTTTGCTTCGCCCACCGTCGATGAGGCGGTACGCGCGACCGTCGCGCGCGGCGTGAAAGAGATTGTGATGGTGCCGGGCGTTCTGCTCGCCGCCAGCCACGCGAAGAACGACATGCCAAGCGAACTGCTGGCGCTCTCCCGCGAGTTTCCGGATGTGACGTTCCACTATGCCGCCGCGATGGACCTTCATCCATCGATCCTGGAACTCTGCCGCGAGCGCCTGATGGAGGCCGAAAGCGCGGCGCCGGGCGTGGTAAAACGCGACGAGACCTGTCTTGTAACGGTAGGCCGCGGCACGAGCGATCCGGACGCCAACAGCGATGTCAGCAAGCTCACGCGCATGCTAGAGGAAGGCCTCGGGTTCGGCGCGTCGTTTGTCTGTTACAGCGGCACCGCCAAACCGCTGGTAGCGGACGGCTTGCGCGAGGCGGCCAGCCTGGGTTTCCGGCGCATCGTGGTGTTCCCCTATTTCCTGTTCGATGGCGTGCTGGTGAAGCGCGTGAACGCCGCGGCCGACGCTCTCGCGGAACGGCATCCGGAGATTGAAGTGTTGAAGGCGAGCCATCTGGGCGTGCACTCTTCCGTGGCGGATGTGTTTCTAGAGCGGGCGCAGGAAGGGCGCGAGGGGCGTGCGCACATGAATTGCTCGCTGTGCAAGTACCGCATCCAGATTGTTGGTTTTGAGGATCAAGTGGGCCAGCCGCAAGTGGGCCACCACGGACGCGTGCGCGGGCTGCTGGCCCGCGAGAAGGCGCCCGCGTCCCGTAAGACCTGGAAACCGTACGAGCCTCACCCGATCGAAGCCGAGAGTTTCCAGATCATCTCGCGGGAGCGCGACTGGACGGACGTGCCGCGGGAACATCGCGGCATCCTTCAGCGCCTGGTGCATACCAGCGGCTGCTATGACGCTGTCGACGACATGTTCCTGTCAACCGGCGCGGTGGAGGCGGGCGTGCGCGCGCTGCTACTGGGCCGCCGCATTGTCACAGACGTCACGATGGTGCAGAGCGGTCTCAAACGCAGTTTGCTCGAAGAGTTGGAGATTGAAACATGGTGCGGCGTGCACGACGCTGAAACAGACCTGCTCGCCAAGTCCGCGGGCATGACGCGTAGCGCCGCCGGCATGCGCCGTGCCTGGCAGAAATTTGGAAACGACGTAATTCTGGCCGTGGGCGACGCGCCCACCGCGGTGACGGAAGCGGTGCGCCTGGTGCATGAGCACAACTGGCGTCCGAATCTGGTGATCGGCTTACCGGTTGGTTTTGTCGGCACGCGCGAATGCAAGGAAGCGTTGCGGCGCACGCTGCAGGTGCCGCGCATCACCAATCGGGGCACGCGCGGCGGCTCGCCGTGGGCGGCGTCCGCAGTGAACGCGATGTTGATTGAAGCGAAGAACCGGCTGGCAGCTTTAGATCGGAAGGCCATCTGATGGCGGAACTGCGGCACTTCGATCTGAATGTGCTGGCCGGGAACGGCCTGCGGCGCGGCCGCACCACGGGAACCTGCGCCACGGCTGCCGTCAAGGCTGCGCTGCTGCTGTTGCGGTGCGGGCGGGCCGCGACGGAGGTGGATGTGAACCTGCCGGACGGCGAGCACTTCCTGACCGTGCCGATTCAACGCGTGGAAGTGATGGCAGACGGGCGCGCGCGGGCGGACGTGTGGAAAGACGGCGGCGACGACCCGGACAGCACGCACGGCGCAACCATTTTTGCCATCGTCAGTGAGAACGGCGCAGGCGACCTCCGCTTTCTGGCAGGTGAGGGCGTGGGTACCGTAACCCAGCCGGGCATTCGCGTTCCCGTGGGAGACCCCGCCATCAATCCTACGCCCCGCCGTATGATGCGCGAGGCCGTGCAGGAAGTGCTGGCGGGTGCGCCCAGCCCCGGTTTCGATCTGGAGATCGGCTGCGTGAACGGAAACGAGATCGCGCGCAAGACGTTCAATCCGCGGCTCGGAATTCTCGGCGGCATCAGCATCCTCGGCACCACGGGCATTGTGGAGCCGATGTCGCTTTCGGCTTATATGGCATCGATCGAGGTCTATGTGCGCGTCGCGGTGGGAGACCGGCCGGATGCCGTGATCTTTACGCCCGGGAATCTCGGACGGGGGTTTGCGCGGGCACATCTCGGCTTGAGCGGCAAGCGCCTGGTGCACGTCTCGAATTTTCTGGGCTACGCGCTCGACGCAACCCAGGAGGCGCTGGAGGAGTTGGGGTTCGACCTCGACACATTGTGGCTGGCCGGACATCCCGGCAAACTGGCCAAGACGCTGGATGGCGTGTGGGACACGCACAGCAGGAGCAGCGATATGGCCATGGGAGCGGTCGCGCGGGTGGGGCGGGCGTGTGGCCTGGGCGACGAGCTCACGTATCGCATGGAACACGCCAACACCGTCGAAGAGATCGTGGAGCAACTGCGGCACGAAGCCGCCGGCCGGACGCTATGGCTGGCCGTGGAAGACGGAATCGCGCGCACCTGCCAGGTCCGCGTGCCGCGCGTGCGGAGTTTGCAGGTGCGCTTGTTCGCGATGAACGGCGCGCCGCTGGGAGCCGCGGCGTAATGCTCGGGACCTTATATGGAGTGGGCGTGGGCCCTGGACCGGAAGGCTTTCTGACCGTGGCAGGTCTGGCTGCAATGCGGCGCGCGAACGTGATCCTCGTGCCACGTTCCCGTGTATCCGAAGACTCCGTGGCGCAGTACTGCGTGCGTCATCTGGATTTACCGGAAGAGCGATTCCGCGAGGTGGAATTTCTGATGCAAGCCGAGCCGGAACAACTCGAACGGCAGTACGCGAGCCTGGCGCGGGAGATCGCGGTGGAACTGCGCGCCGGGCGGGACGTCGCATATCTTACGATCGGCGACAGCCTGACGTACAGCACCTATGGATACACGCTGCGCGCCGTGCAAAGAGAATTGCCGGATGCGCCGCGCGTGACATTTCCAGGCGTGACCAGTTACGCGGCGGCGGCGGCGGCGCTCGAGTTTTCGCTGGGCGAAGGCAAAGAGCGCACGCTGATCCTGCCCTGCCCCGACGACATGACGGCGCTTGAGCGGGACATCGAATCGCACGACGTGGTGGTGCTGATGAAAATTGGCCATCGTTTTCCGGAGGTGCTGGATTTGCTGAACGCCATGGGCATTGCGGCCAACTGCGCGCTGGCAATGCGGATCGGATTGCCGGGGCAAGCGCTCGAGCGGGATTTGACGCACGTGGCGGGCGAGCGCCTTGGATATCTGAGCACCATGTTGATTCGCCGCGGGAGCCGGAGATGAAAGTTTCCTTTGTGGGCGCAGGGCCGGGCGCGGCCGATCTGATTACCGTGCGAGGCGCGCGCCTGCTCGCGACGGCAGACACTGTGATGTACGCCGGATCGCTTGTGCCGGAGGCTTTGCTCGAGCACTGCGGACCGCACGCGGAGATCGTCAACACCGCCGCGTTGAACCTGGAACAACAGCAGGCCATTTACGAGCGGGCCCATGCGGACGGCAAGGAAGTGGTGCGGCTGCACTCGGGCGACCCGGCCATCTATGGCGCAACCGCCGAGCAGATGCGCCGCCTGGAGCGTCTCGGCATCCCCTACGAAATCGTGCCGGGCGTTTCGAGCTTCACCGCGGCCGCCGCGGCCATCGAGGCGGAACTGACACGGCCGGATGTCTCGCAAACCATCATTCTGACGCGTGTATCGGGCCGCGCCTCAGCCGTGCCGGAGAAAGAAGCCCTGAGCCGGCTGGCCGCGCACCGCGCCACGCTGTGCATCTTCCTCTCCGGGCCGCACCTGAAAAATATTGTGGCGGACCTCTTGGAGCACTACGATCCCGAGACGCCCATTGCGCTGGTGCAATGCGCGACGCGGCCCGAACAGCGCGTCCACCGCGGCACGCTCGCCCGCATCCTGGACGAAGTCAAAGTAAGCGATTGGCAGCTCACCACCATCTGCCTGGTAGGCGAAGCGTTGAGCCGCCACGATGGCGTGGAGTCGCGCCTGTATGCCATGGACTACGCGCACCGCTTTCGCAAAGTGGCGAGGGAAGAACCATGACGCCGGGTGTTTGGCTGGTTCGTTCGCAAGGCGAGGTACTGGGGCTGCGCGTCGCGCGCGCGTTGGCGGGCGAAGTGGTTCGGCCCTGGGAGGCTGAAGGCGGCGCGCGTGAACTCTTTGCGCGTTGCTTCTCCGCACGGCGGCAATGGGTGCTGGTCGGAACCGCGGGCATCGCCGTTCGCTTTCTGGACGGTCTGATGCAAGACAAGCATCGCGATGCCGCCGTGGTGGTGCTCGATGAGGGCGCGCATTTCGCCATTGCGCTGCTGTGCGGGCATGAAGGCGGCGCCAACCGCCTGGCGTATGAAGTGGCGAATGCCGTGGGCGCCGTTCCGGTGGTGACCACTGCGACCGAAGCCGCGCGGCCGCTCGCGTTGGGCATCGGCTGCCGCCAGGGCGTGGGCGCGGATGCGATTGAAGCGTGCGTCTTGCTGGCGCTGGGGGAGCGGCGCTTATCGGAGGTGCGCGAGGTGGCCACGGTGGATGCCAAAGCGCGCGAGCCGGGCCTGCTGGAATTCTGCGCGCGGCATGCGCTGCCGCTGCGCGTATTTTCGAACGCGTCGCTCGCCGCCCGCCCCTGGGTGAGCCAGCCCTCCGCGTGGGTGGAACAGACACTCGGCTTGCCTGGAGTGTGTGAACCGTGCGCGCTCCTCACCAGCCCGCGCGGCAGTCTTCTGACTCGAAAAACAACCTTGCACGGCGTGGCTGTCGCGGTTGCGGAAGACCGCTGGGAGGTCGCTTGAGCGGGAAGTTGTATTTGGTTTCGGCGGGACCGGGCGACCCTGCGCTGATTCCGCCGCTGGCGGAAGCTGCGCTCCGCGCGAGCGAGGCCATTGTCGGCTACGAGCTATACCTGCGCTGGATTGAGCCATGGATCGCGGGGAAGGAAATTCACGCGCCGGAGCTGACGCGCGAGCGCGAGCGAGCCACACTCGCGCTCACGCTGGCGCGCGGGGGCAAGACCGTGTCGCTCGTTTCCGGCGGCGACATCGGCGTCTACGCCATGGCCGCTTTGGCCTTCGAGGAACTTCGGGAAGACGACGACATAGACGTGGAAGTGATTCCGGGCATCACGGCGGCGAACGCCTGCGCCTCGCTGCTGGGCTCGCCTCTTTCGCATGACTTCGCCACGCTGAGCCTCTCGGACCTCTTGTGCCGGTGGCAGTGGATTGAAACGCGCGCCCGCCACATTGCCCAAGCCGACCTGGCTTGCGTGCTCTACAACGTGCAGAGCGCCACCCGCCGCGAAGGCGTGTACAAGGTGCTGCGTTCCATGCTGGAGCACAAGCGGCCCGACACATTGTGCGGCGTGGTGCGCAATGCCTACCGTCCCGGCCAGACGGTTGAAATCGCCACGCTGCGCGATCTGTTATCGCGCGAGTTCGACATGCTGACCACGCTCGTGATCGGCAACCGCTTCACCGAACGCAAGGGCCATTGGATCTTCACGCCGCGCGGTTACAACGACTGGGACCCAGAGCGCGCCGCGGGCGCCACTGTCGATCGTGAGGCGCCGCACGCGGCGGTGTGGGTGTTTTCCGGAACCAGCGATGGCAACCGCTTGGCGGCCGAACTTGTGGCGCGAGGCCACGCCGTGGTGGTTTCGGTAGCGAGCAGCTACGGCCGCGATTGCGCGCGGGCTACCGTGCCGGGAACGCACGTCGTCAGCGGCAGTCTGGGCGTCGCGGCGCGGCGCCGCCTGATGCAGGAACGGGGGGCGCGCGCGATTGTGGACGCCACGCATCCTTACGCAGCCGGAATGCGCCGGCAACTCTTCACCTTGTCCGCCGATTTGGATTTGCCTTATTTCCGCTTGGAGAGGCCCAGCGCTTTGAGCGAATCGGCCGGAGTCACGCGGTGCGCCAACATGGCGGAGGCCGCGCGCGTTGCCATCGAACGCGGCAGGCGGATCTTCCTCGCCACCGGTTGCACGTCGCTGCCGATCTTTCTGAACGCG
>JAOAPQ010000033.1 GCA_025462965.1 Bryobacterales bacterium | reverse complement strand
TCAGTTGTGTCGCATACAGCTGGCTGGACGCTACCAATACCCCAGCCGCCACGAAAAACTTTGTAATCGCAAGACTGCTCACTGATTTTCCTCCTTAACGCAGTAGGAAACTACGCTGTCCAGAAGTATAACTTTGGTGACTATAGTAAGCAAGGCTAAAGTTCATATTATTTATAATGCTATTATTATAAGTACTAGTAGGCCGATAGAACTATAGGCGGAGATCGAGAGAGCACCAGCAGATCCGGAAACAAGAGAACGCGGCTATCGCCGCGTGTCCCCATGGGCGGTCGGGGCGACTGTAAAAGGTTGAAGAGGAAGGGCTTAAGAAGATAATGCGAATGTCGCCGCGTGTCCACCTGGCCGTCGACGTTATTGTAGAGGCAGGTATGAGTCGCTACCTAGACGGGAAAACCGCCGTCGTGACCGGCGGTGCGCGTGGCATCGGCAAGGCGATCGCCCGAAGGCTGCTGGAGGCGGGCGCGTCGGTAGCAATTTGCAGTAAATCGGGGGAGTCGATCGAGCGGGCGCTCAGTGAACTCGGGCGTCCGCGAAACCTGGTGGGACGGCGCGCGGACGTCGGCAACCCGGACGATGTGGCCGCGCTGTTCGATTTTGTCGATGCGCAGTTTGGGGCGCTGGACATCCTGGTGAACAATGCCGGAATCGGGATCTTTGGCGCGGTGGCAGACTTATCGATAGAAGAGTGGCGCGCCACGCTCGATACGAATTTGTCAGGCGCATTCTACTGCTCGCGGGCGGCCATCCCGCGGCTGAAGGCGCGCGGCGGCGGTTACATTATCAACATCGGCAGCCTTGCCGGGAAGAATGCTTTCGCGGGCGGCGCGGCGTATAACGCGTCGAAGTTCGGATTGGACGGATTCACCGAGGCGATGATGCTCGATTACCGGAAAGACAAAATTCGCGTCAGCGAGATCATGCCGGGGAGTGTGGCGACGGGGTTCGGTTCAGGCGGCGGAGAAGACTGGAAAATTTCGCCGGAAGATATTGCGGAGCTGGTGATCACTCTTCTTGCCATGCCGGAGAGAACGCTGGTAAGCAGGCTCGAAGTCCGCCCTTCGCGTCCGGGGAAATAAGACCTGCGTTAGAGGGCTACGTCCACAGAGTCGATAATCTGCGCGCAACACGGGCAAATCGTGTCGAGCCCGAGAGACGTTTCTTCGGGGAGCGGCGAGGCGCACCTGGGACACGTGCGGACCCTGTCTTCCACGAAACTATCCCATCGCTCGACGGTCGCATGTTCCTCGGTCGGCCGTGTTAACCGCTGGTCAGTTCGAGTCATGTTGTTTGTAGGTTATCGCGCGCTTACGGCCTGACGCAAGCGAATTGGCATACAATCTCCTAGTCATGAACAGGATTTGGATGGTCACCGCACTGGCATCGCTGGCCGGCTGCTCTTCGGCACCGAGCACGGAGGCTAACTGGCAGCAAACACTTCGCGAGCGGATTCCGCTGTACGGTCATCGGAACTGGATTGTCATTGCCGATTCGGCGTACCCGGCGCAATCGCGCGGCGGGATCGAAACCATAATCTCGAACGCGGGCCAGCTCGAGGTTCTCCAGGAAGTCCTGGCGACGCTCGGATCGTCGCGGCATGTGAAGCCCATCGTTTACGTCGACCAGGAACTTAACTCCGTTCCGGAGAAAGACGCGGCGGGGATTTCGGCTTACCGGCAGCAACTCGGAACGATGCTTAAGGGCCAAACGCTAACTCCGCTTCCGCACGAGCAGATCATCTCCAAGCTGGATCAGGCTGGCCAGACCTTCCGCGTACTTATCATCAAGAGCAATATGACGATCCCGTACACGTCCGTATTTCTTCAACTCGATTGCGCTTACTGGGGTGGGGACGCGGAGCGGAAGCTGCGCCAGATCATGGCGGGAAATTAGCTCCCGCCACGCGGTGCCTAGATGATATCCGCAAACGATTTCCGCAGCTTGTAGAACCAGGCGTGTCCAGCGAGGAACACGATGATAGACAGCACCCATAACTTCCACATAGGTCCCAAATCGGGCGCGCGGCCTTCCAAAAAGACGGCGCGGTAACCGGCCACCAAGACATAAATAGGATTTTTCTTCAGCAATAACTTCGCGGCGGCGGGCATGCCCGCTTCGGAGTAGCAGATGGGAGTCAGAAAAAACAGGATGGTGAGCAGGAAGCCGTTGATCTGGGCGAGGTCGCGCACGAAGACTCCGAGCGCCGCCAGGAACCAGCACAGGCCGGCGGTCAGCAGCATTTGCGGAACGATCAGCGCGGGGAGCCAGACCACGGACACAGGCAATGCGCCTCGCACCGCCACGAAGGCGATCAGGAAAATCAGCAGTCCGAACGCTTCGCTTACCAAACCGGAGAGCATCAGGTTCACCGGCAGCGTCTCCACGGGAAAGCGCAGCTTCTTAATGAAAGTGCGGTACTCCAGCATGTTCACCGGAGAGCGGCCGACTGCTTCGCTGAAGGCGAGCCAGGGCAACATGCCCGCGAGGAAGTAGAGCGCGAAGCCGGTGCGGCTGGGATCGGTTCCGAACTTCGCGTTCAGCACGACGCCGAACACGAAGAAGTACGTCAGCATGAGCAGCAGGGGGTTGAGGATGGTCCAGAACCATCCGCCGAAGGAGCCGCGATAGCGGCCGAGAATATCGCGGCGCACCATGCTTCGCATCAGGCTTCGGTTTCGCCAGATGCTTTGGAAGGGTAGTGTGAAAACGCGGGTTAGGGAGCGCCACAAACGGCCGGTGCGCAGTTGCGCGGCCGTGGCGACACGAGTGCGCCGGATGCGTGCGACGCCGACATCGACCACTGCATCCACAACGACGAAGGGGCAGCCGCGCTCGTAGAACCAGGCTTCGCCTTCCACCATAGGAGAAACATAAATACGATAGCGGCCGGGTTCGGGGGGCAGCTCAAGAGTTACTTCGACTTTTTCCGTCTGGCCGGGCGCAATGTCCCGGGCGGGCACGGTGCGGGGACCTTCATCCAGAAGCGTGAGCGTTTCCCGTTCGAACAGATGCGAACCGATGGCGAAGCCGGCTTCCGGGCGCCATGTCTCGCGCGATTGATTTTCCAGGACGAACGACACGGTCACGCGCAGCCCCGCCAGAGAAGTTTCCGGCGAGCCGTAAGCGGCGCTCATGTCAGGAGTACAGCCAGTCCGGCCATCGCTGCAGGACGCCACTTACCTTGCGACCCACCGCATAGATACCGTCTCCGCGGAGGTCCATCGGCATCTGGCGTTCCTTCAAAACTTCCCAGGCCCACTCGTGCTCCGGGTGCGCTTCTTCCCCGAACGGGCCCGTTTCGATGAGAGCCACCTCGAAGCCCGCGTCGAGAAGCAAACGATACACTTCGCCCGGTGAGTATTCCCGGTTGTGGCGCGCATCGACGCTGCCGTCTTCGGAGGGCTTGATATAGGCGTGGAAGAAGCCTGGATGGAATCCCTGCAGGATGGCCGACACGCCGCGCAGAGAGCAGATATTCGGCGTGGTCAACACCAAGTGCCCGCCCGGCTTCAGGATGCGATTCACTTCGGTCATGAGGAACATCGGGTCCTGAAAGAGGTGCTCGATCAGTTCGCCGCACACCACGGTATCGAACGATTCGGCGGCGTAGGGAAACGGGTCGCGCTCAGCGTCGAAAAGGTCGATGTCGCATTCGAACCGCTCGCCGGATTGTGAGACCGCGCCGCGATGATCCACGCGTCCGGCCTTGCCGTAATAGCAGCCGCGCACGTACCCGTAGCCGAGCTTCGTCTTGAGCGCGGGGGTGATCTGCATATAGGCACCCATTTCGAGCACGGACTGATCCGGCGCTCCCGGGGGAATAATCTCGAGCGTTTTTACAAGGCGGATCTTGTGAGTTTCGATGTACTGGCGCGCGGCTTCGTCGGGCACCCATTCCGCGATGTACTCGGCGGAGACGCGCGAAGGTTTGTTCAGCGGCAGGGCGAGCGTCCGCAGGAAGGTTTCGTATTGCTCCGCAACCGTGCTCCAGTTGCACTCACGCGCCACCCATTCCCTGGCACGCTCGCCCATTGCGCGGGCGAGGTCGGGCCGGGTCACGAGGAGGCGGAGGTACTCGTACAGGATCTCCTCTTCACCGCCGCCCACGGGAACCTTCAGGCAGACTGCATCCGGAAATTCGGAGAACGATCCGACATCGGACACCAGCACGGCACGGCCAAGTCCCAGCGCCCGGAGGAGGCTGCCGGAGCTTTCGCCGAGAGTGGGAAAGCGGAGGTTGAG
>JAOAPQ010000911.1 GCA_025462965.1 Bryobacterales bacterium | reverse complement strand
GAAGGAGTTTGGCTTGCGAGCCCGCATGGAGGTCGCCCACCTCATCCAGGAAGAGAGTGCCGCCGTCGGCGAGTTCGAACTTGCCTCGGCGCATGGACGTGGCGCCGGTGAAGGCGCCTTTTTCGTGGCCGAAGAGCTCGCTTTCGATGAGCTCGGTAGGGATGGCGGCGCAGTTCACCTTGATGAATGGGCCGGCAGCGAACGGGCTGAGCTGATGCAGGTGCGCGGCGAGGAGTTCCTTGCCGGTCCCGGATTCGCCAATGAGCAGCACTCGGGCGTCGGAGCGGGCGGCCATGGTAGCCTGTTCCACCGTGCGCATGAAGGCGGGACTCGCGCCAATCATTTTCGGGCCGGGGCCGACAATGTCGCGAAGCTTCGCGTTTTCCTTCTGCAAGGTGGATTGCGCGAGCGCATTCTTGATGCCGACGAGAACGCGTTCGCGGCTGAGGGGCTTCTCCAGAAAATCGAAGGCTCCGGCGCGGGTTGCTTCCACGGCGTCGGCGATGGTGGCATGGCCGGAGATCATGATGACCGGGGACTTTACTTCCTGCTGCTGGAGAGCGCGGAGCAGGTCGATGCCGCTGCCGTCGGGAAGCCGGACGTCGAAGAGGAAGACGTCGATGCGTTGCGGTTCGGGGAACCCCTTGAATTCGGCGGCGGATTTGAAGACATTGACGGCAAAACCTTCGCGCTCCAGGATCATGCGGAGGGAGCGGCCGATGTTTTCTTCGTCGTCAACGATGAGGATGCGTTTCATGAATGAAAGGCGCCCGGATGCGCCACGGGGAGGGTCACTCGGAAGCCCGCGCCGCCCAACTCACCCGCCACCAGCAAAATGTCGCCGCCCAGGATCAGGGCGCTCTTGCGCGCGATGGAGAGACCGAGGCCCATGCCGCGCTTTTTGAAGGAGATGGTGGGCTGGAAGAGGGAATTGCGGGCCTGGTCGCTCAGGCCGGGGCCGGAATCGTGAACTTCGATAACAACGCGCTCGGCGGTCACGGAGGTGGCTGCCAGGATCCGGCCGCCTGAACCAGCGGCTTCGGCCGCGTTTTCGAGGAGATTGACGAGGATGCCCTTCACGAGGTCTTCATCGGCCATGGCGCTGGGAGTGTTCTCCGCGAAGCGTACGGCATAGCTGACTTCGGGGTGCGCGCTTTTGAGGAACGCAATGCGTTCCTCCACCACGGAGTTAACGTCGATCGGCTCGGGGCAGACGTCCGGTTCGGCGGAGAATTCGGAGAACGCGCGCACGCGGCGTTCGAGCGATTCGACTTCCTCGACAACGATCGCGTCCGCCTGTTCGAGGAAGGCGCGATTGCTCTCGGAGTGGCGTGCGACCATTTCCTCCACGGTGAGACGGATTGGCGTCAGCGAATTCTTAACCTCATGCGCCATTTTGCGCGCCAGCACCTGCCAGCTGGCGAGCTGGGTGAGGTAAACGAGGCGCTCGCGGCTTTGCTGAAGCTGGCTGGCGGTGTGGTTGAAGGCGCGGGTCGCGCGCCCGACTTCGTCGTCCCGGTCTACGGAGAGCCGCGCGGAGAAGTTGCCTTCGGCGAGTTCGGAAAGGCCGGTGGTGAGCTGTCGGATGGGGCGGCTGATGCGGTTCGCCAGATAGATGAGTCCGGCGAGCGAGGCGAGCCACATGGCGATGGTGACCGACACGTAGGTGTAGTTAAAACCGCGGCGGTAATCGTGTGCTTTGTTGTCGGCGATAATTTGCCGGGCGCGGGTGTACCGGTCTGTCAGTTCGCCCATTCCGATGCCGAGTGGTCTGGAGTACGCGGCGACGCCGTCCGGTTCGCGCACCAGGTATTCGATGCGGTCTTTCTTTTCCCCGGCGAGCAGGAAGCGCTCGGGTTCACCGATTTCCCAGAATTCACGCCAAGCTTCCGGCCACACGGCGCGATCCGGGCGGGTAGGCTGGATCTCGCCGCTCTGCGCGGCGGCTTTGAGCGACTCGCGTGCTTTCAGGTAGAACTCCCGCCCTGTGTTTTCGAGCGACTTAGACACGTCGTCAAGTTCGCGGATTGAAGCGTAGCTGAGGCTCGTTTCGAGCAACCGGGTGGTAATCCAGAAGGTCGCGAGCAGAGGCGCCAGGGTAGCCGCAAGGAAAACCAACACCAGTTTGTTGCGCAGACGGTTCATCCGGCTTTCCTCAGATCGGCCAGACGGAGCGGACCGACGTCCAGCCGCCAGCCCGGTTCCTTGATATGAGGGGGACGACTAAACAGTTCAATCAGTCGGGTCAGATTGATGCCCGGGTCCCCGACGACTCCGGGACTATCCTGCCCGTCTTCGGCGCGCAGTTCCAAGCGAATCCAAATGGGCTTGCTGGGTGGGAACTGCGAGGCGTCGATGGTTAAATTGTCGAGACACCAGGCCTCCGCGGCAGCCGCTGAGAGATTCGAGGCCGAGCGGGCCGGCGTTTCCGTCTTGGAAATAGAGAAACGCGTCGCCTTGAATTTCTCTTCCCAGATGTCGTAACTGAGGGCGAAACGCGCGATGGCACGGGCCTGCACGGTGGCATTGGCGTCGTTGGAGATAGAAAGCTGGCCAAAGAACGAAACCGTCGCGCCATCTTTGAGGCGCTCCAGCGGCTTGCCAGTGAGGAAGTGCAAGCTTGGCGCGGAGATATGCACGAAGTTCCCGTGGTTGAGGCGAACGACGAGGTTCTGCGCATTCAGCGCAAAGGCGAACTGAGCGCTGAAGCTGGCGAGCACCCACCATCTCCGGGTTACCTGCCACATCAATAATTCATGCCCACCATAAAGACCGGGTCCACGCGGCCTGTCCGAACGGGGAACGCAACTGCGAGCGAAAATATGCTGACCTTCGCACCGATTCCCACCGAATGTCTGAGCGCGGGTCTCTTCCCATGGCTCCAGAGCGAGCCCGCATCATAGAAAACATCCGCGAAGCGGTAGCGGTAATCGACCGAGTTGTGGACGAGCCGATTGCCACCGAGCGGGTCGATATCGTAGCTGTTCCAGCCGCGCAGGAGTGAGCTGGTACCCACCACGAAGCGCTCAAACATCGGCGCGCGGCCCGTGATGAGGCCCGCGGTGATGGTATCGTTCACCGAATGGCGCCCATGCAACCAGGTCCACGAAGCAATCCAGCGATGGCGCGTGTAGATGTAATCGCTTCCCAG
>JAOAPQ010000903.1 GCA_025462965.1 Bryobacterales bacterium | reverse complement strand
CGGCGACCGATACGGTGTTGACCAGAAATAGAGTTACCGACGCGAAAAACAGAAGCATGGGAATGCTTCCGTTGACGGATCGGATCCAGGACGAATGATACACGCAGTAGCAGCAAAATGTCGAAATGGTGGTGCTGGAGAGGTTAAACAGCAGTCTGAGCAGCTGCCGGTCTTTCGATCGAAACAGAACCTGGCCCGCCGTGCCGGCATAGCTGATCGACAGAACCTGGAGCAGGTTCAAATCCATGATGCTGATGAGGACGAAGACAAAATTCACCGACATCGTCCCTGTGATACCCGGGAGGACCACCTTCAGGTTAGAAGCCAGCAAGGCCGCGGCAAGATAGAGCAGGAAGCGCAGAGATTCGGCGGAACTCCAGAGAGGAATGGCGGCCGCCAGCAGGCATGCACCAAGAATGATGGTGACCGCGATATACAATTTGGCCCGGATTGGCAATTCCTTCATAGCGAGTACCGCTCTTCGCGGGAACAGTTGATGATCGGAGGAACGCCCGAAGTTCTTTAGTACCGCTCCGGGCGAACAGGGTTATTTCTCGCCGTTTACGGACACGTTCAAACTCTCCGAGCCGGCCTGGGAACTGCTGCCCCACACCGCGGAACTCCCCCAAACTGCCGAGCTTCCCCACACCGCCGAGCTTCCCCACACCGCCGAGCTTCCCCACACTGCCGAGCTTCCCCACACTGCTGAGCTTCCCCAGACGGCCGAATTGCCGTTCACGAAAACCGATGACCCCCACACCGCCGAACTCCCCCACACCGCCGAACTCCCCCACACGGCCGAACTTCCGTTCACGGCCGAACTTCCGTTCACGACGTAGATATTACCGGAGACCGGGTCCGGGTTAGCTATCGGAGAGAGGGTCGGAAGAGTAGGGACATCGGAGCTGGCTACAGCAGCGGCAAGATTCAAATAGCCCGCGCCGATTGTGAAGATGTCGTACTGGTCCAGATAGGTGGTCTGCGCTCCGGTGACCGGATCCGTCACAGTTACCTGGGAAGTCGCCGGGAAAGCCTTCGAGGCGCTCTTCATCAGTCGGGCTTTCACCGTGTCCGGCGTCAGTGCCGGATCGAGGCCGATCAACACGGCCGAGGAGCCGCTCACTATGCCCGCGGCCATACTCGTGCCGCTCAGCATGTAGTAATTCGACGGGTTCGGGCTATAAGGCGCCTTCGCATACGCCGAGTACGGGAGCTGGTTCGCCGGATAGGCCGAATATAGTGTTCCCTGCAGACTCACCAGAGAGTAAATCCGATTGCCTGGAGCGACAAGATCGGGCTTCACCACGTGGTCGACGAGCGTCGGCCCCTTCGAACTGTAGCTGGCAATGAGGTCGTCGTTCGGACTCGCGGACTCTTCCGTCTTCATGGCTCCTACCGTGATCGCATAAGGATCATTGCCGGGTGCCGTGATGGTGCCGTATCCGTTCGTTCCTGCGGTATTATTGCGGCCTTCATTGCCCGCCGCAACCACGACTACAATCCCGGCGTTCCAGGCGGCTTCCACCGCCTGACAGAGCGGATCGAGTGTGTAGCTTTCGTAAACCGGACGTCCGACCGACAGGTTGATGACCCGGATGTTCCACGTGTTCTTGAGGGCCACAGCCTGCTGGATCGCCGCAATCACCTGCGAATCGGTGCCGTTACCGTTCTGATCGAGAACCCGCAGATTGATCAGGCGGGCCCCCGGCGCAACGCCCGTCACCTGGTGGAAATAGCGGCTCCCTGCGGACGTCGAGCCATTTCCCGCGATCGATCCGGCGACATGTGTACCGTGGCCGTATTGGTCTGTCGCGTCACTGACGCCGTTCACAAAACTCTGTTGGTAGACGATTCGTGACGTTCCTGTGGCAGGATCGTTCAGATCCGGGTTTGGATTGATTCCGCTGTCGATGACCGCGACACCGATGCCGGCCCCGGCGGACGAGGTTGCGTTATTTGCGCCGATCGTCTGCGGCATATAGTCGTAACCCTGGACTGGGGGCGTCGCGGCCCCGTGCAAAGCATGGTTCAGCGACACATGAACGATTTCGCTGTCGGCCTCCAGGTCAGGCAAGACCTTGGCCGCAACCCTGTATGTGGCAGCCCGGATCGAATGCAATTCCTGCTGCAACGTCCCTCCGCGTCGTGCCATGTTCCGGTGGTGGAGAGAGGAAGGGACATGCTTATACTGAACAATAATTTCGACTGGCGATTCAGGCGGCAAAGCCCTCAGATCGTCGGCGAGTTTATCCGGGGCAAACGGCTGGCCCCAGGCGAGGGACACCGAGCCGAGCAACAGAGCAAGGAGACAAAAGCGTGTTTTCTGCACGTACTCCTCTTTACACGCTGCGCGCCAACCCATCAGACGAACAAGACGCTTTTTTTGAGTAACTTAGCCGGATTGAAAGAGAGAGGGCGGAAAGACGATTTGTCCCAATTGAATGCGCTGGCTTCTGCCGATGGGCCGCCTGAACCCTATAGCGTCAAGGTCCGGGCCGCTCGGGACATCTTGTCGAGCCGTTGGGACAAACTGTCACTTCCAGCTTCATCGCGGTGTGTGTTCACTGATCCGGATAACACCACAAGATAAATCGGCAGGCGAGAGAATAGGGCCATGAACTCGCGCTTTTCAGCTCGTCTTTTTGGGTATTTGTTGCTGGCGACTTCCTCCCTCACCGCCCAATCCACAGGCGACTTGAACGGGCAGGTTGCTGAATTGCGTGCAATGGTTCTGAAACTTCAGGCGCGCGTGGATGAACTGGAAGGTCGCTCGAGAGCCGCACCTGCCCTGCAGACAGAGGTGAAGGCCGCCCCGGCAAGTCCGGCTCCGCCGCCCGCCGATCCGCTTCGCGGCACGACTGTCAATTTTCTGATCGACGCATACTACGGATACAACTTCAACGCGCCCATCGGGCGGGATAACCTCCTGCGCGCGTATGACGTAAGCAGCAACAGCTTTATCCTCAACCAGGGAGCTGTGATCCTGGAAAACGCTCCGGATGTGGAGCACGGCAAACGCTTCGGCGGTCGTTTCGACCTGCAGTTTGGACAAGCCACCCAGACGTTGCAGGGAAATCCCGCGAATGAGCCGCGGCCCGACATATACCGGAATATTTTCCAGCTTTACGGCACATACGTGTTCCCCGTCGGCAACGGACTGACTGTTGATTTTGGTAAATGGGCGAGTTCTCTCGGAATCGAAGGTAACTACACCAAAGATCAGATGAATTACTCGCGGGCATACTCATTCAGCTTCCTGCCGTTTTATCATACGGGCGCGCGGGTCAACTATAAGCTAAATAATTCGCTGGCGCTGAATTACTGGGTTGTAAACGGAACCCAACAGACAGAAGCGTTCAACAATTTCAAGGACCAGTTTGCAGGCCTGACCATCACCCCCGCCCGCACAGTGACCTGGAACGTGAACTACTACCTGGGACAGGAACACCCGGATACCGTGTACTACCCGAACGGCCCGCCGCCAGGAGCGCCCACCAACCTGCCCGCTATTCAGGGAACTGTCTTCACTCCCATTCAGAATGCGCCGAAGGGCAAGTTGCACATTTTCGACAGTTATGTGAGCTGGCAGGCGACACCCAGGCTCAGCTTCGCTCTCGAAGGCGACTATGCAATCCAGCGGCTGCAGGTCAACTCGTCTCCGTCGCATGTCTCCGGCGGCGCTTTTTATAGCCGCTACCAGTGGACCCCGAAGATCGCCATCGCCGGGCGCGCGGAATATCTGTCCGACCGCGGCGGGCTCTTCAGCGGAACCACCCAAGCGCTCAAGGAAACAACCTTCACAACCGAATACAAGTTCGGCGAAGGCTTCCTCGCGCGCGGTGAATGGCGTCGCGATTGGTCGAACAGGGCATATTTCTTGACCAGCGACCTGGGACGACTGAAGAAGGAGCAGAACACCGCGACGCTGGGCCTGATCTGGTGGTTTGGGCCGAAAACTGGTGTCTGGTAGCGCCGGGGAAGGTTCCGGTGTGAAACTCACATCCCGCGGATTTTCCTATTTGGCAAATAGAAATTTCTTATCCATAATGGTGGATGGTTCGGGTAAAGCTGCCGGGCCGTAACGAGAATGTCCTCTTTTTGTACTTCCGCCGAAACTTACATGACATCACAATCGTTTATATCCCAGCCGACTTTTTACCCTAACTCCATGTTTTTCAAAGACCGTACCGAGGCCGGTCGGGTCCTCGGAGGTATTCTCAGGGCGTATGCCCACAACCCGGAAGTCCTCGTACTTGCGTTGCCGCGGGGCGGCGTTCCCGTCGCCTTTGAAGTCGCTTGCACCCTGGGCGCGCCGCTCGACATCTTCCTTGTGCGGAAATTGGGCGTCCCCGTTCAGACCGAGCTGGCCATGGGCGCTATCGCGTCCGGAGGCGTGAGAGTTCTCAATCATGACGTGATTGGCTCCTTCGGAATTTCGCAGGAAGAGATAGAGGCGGTCTCCGGGCGCGAGCGGGAGGAACTCAAGCGGCGGGCTCAGGCATATCGCGGCAACCGCCCCGATGTGGATGTCGCCGGACGCACGGCAATCCTGATCGACGACGGCTTGGCGACGGGCTCGACCATGCGCGCAGCCGTTCAGGCTCTGCGCGAGCAGCGGCCGCGCAAAATCGTGATCGCAGTACCCGTTGCCGCGGCGGAAAGTCTGGCCGCCCTGACGCGGGAAGTCGATCAGGTGGTATCCGCCTACACTCCGACGCCGTTCTTCTCCGTCGGACGGTGGTATCACGACTTCTCTCCCACGATGGACCGTGAGATCCGGGAGATTCTTCGAAGGCCGATGCACAAGCGTCTGGCCGCAAGCTGACCGCGTAGTATACTGGGCATCGCCGTAACCAAGGAGTCCTTTAGAATGGCCACGCCCACCGCCACGCCCATCGATCGGCATGCGGCTTATAATAAGCGACGAATTTTTATACTCAGCGTAATCGCTCTCTGCACGGCAGGCATCAATTCCGCAACCCAGACTGCCATCGCAGGAGACCTGCAGCGCACGTTCTTCGACCCTATCGACAGGCTTCGTTCCGCGGAGATGGTCGGGTCGGTTCTGGGCGTCGCCTTCCTCGGGTTCGCTTTCACGATCGCCATCGGAAGCCCGCTGCTGGACTATCTCGGCATGGGCCGTCTGCTCACGCTTTCGAGTTTCTGCTTCCTGTCCGGAACGCTGATCGAGATATTCGCGAGCAGCATCGCCCAAGGTCCAGACGTCTATTGGGTGCTCTATGGCGCGATGCTCCTGGTCGGCGTTGGCTGGGGCCTGGTGGAAACCGTTATTAACCCGTTAACCGTTACTCTTTACCCGGACGAGAAGACGAAGCGGCTGAATGCGCTGCATGCGTGGTGGCCGGGCGGATTGATCATCGGCGGTGTCTGTTCGGTGGCGCTCGGTGCCGCGGGTTTCAACTGGCAACTGAAATTGGGCTTAAGCCTTATTCCCGCGCTGACGTTCGGCATTGTCTGCCTGGGGACGAAGTTTCCACCCACGGAGCGCATGGCTTCCGGGATCAGTGCACGGGAGATGTTCGGGGAGCTGCTGCGGCCGATGTTCCTGGTGTGGTTTTGTTCCATGTTCCTGACGGCTGCCACGGAGCTCGCTCCGGGCCGCTGGGTGGATCTTGCGCTCACGCGCACGGTCCATATGGCAGGCATCTGGCTGTTGGTTTACGTGAGCGGCCTGATGTTCGTAATGCGCCACTTCGCGGGGACGGCGGTACACAAGCTTTCGCCGGTCGGGCTCTTGTGGGTTTCGTGCCTGCTGGGCT
>JAOAPQ010000895.1 GCA_025462965.1 Bryobacterales bacterium | reverse complement strand
GACGCGTTTCTCGATCCATTTCTGCTCGTCCGGCCGACCGGCACCGCATGGAATGATGCCGTGAATCAGCAGGCGCTGCGATCGCTTGCGCGCTTCGACCGGCTTTGGGCGAAATACTTCCGCGGGCACCCGTTCATGAAAGATGACAAGGACGTCACGGAGGCGGACCTCGCGAAGTACCACCTGGTTCTCTTCGGCGATCCAGGAAGCAACCAGTGGATCGCGAAGCTGAGCGGCAAACTACCCGTACAGTGGACGAAGGAGACTGTCACGCTGGGCGGAAAGTCCTTCCCGGCCGCCGAAAATTTCCCGGCCTTGATCTATCCGAATCCGCTGAACCCCGCGAAGTACGTTGTGCTGAACAGTGGTTTGACCATCACCGAGCGCGAATACAACGGCGACTACGGCATGCCGCAATGGGGCGACTACGCCGTGTTGAAGGTTCAGCCCGGTTCTGAAGCGCCGGACCTGAACATCGCCGGTTTGTTCGACGAGGCCTGGCAGCTTCCCAAAGAATAGCTGTGCTACGCGGGCTTGCCCAGCTCACGCCAATCTTTCTCGTTCAGCTCCACGCCGAACTTCTTCGCGGCGGCTTTGATGCGCTTCCAGGCGGCGTCCCGTTCCGCGTCAGTCACGCCTTGTACCTGATCGAACCGGGCTATTGCGTTGCGGACATGAGCCGCGTCATGGATCGGTTCCTTGCGTTCCTTGGGAAAGGCAAAGTTTTCTTCCGCGATATGATCGCGACTGCTTTTGGCGATCTTGGACATACCTTCCGGCATGCAAATCGGGTGCCAGTTACTTCTTATCAATCTCTATGCTCCAGAACTCGTGCCCGCCTCTATGCTCCAGAACTCGTGCCCGGCGATTTCCATTTGCAATCCCCGGCGGGCGCGCCGCCCTGGCCGTATAATTAGCGTAACGTTGAGGTAGTGACTACACTTTACCGGTATCTGCGGGACTACTGGAAGCTGGTGGCCGTGGCTCTCGTACTGGCTGCGGTGAACCAGGTATTCTCGCTGCTCGATCCGCTGATCTTCCGCCACATCATCGACTCCTACGCCACGCGTTTTCACGAATATACGAGCGGGCAATTTATTCGCGGCGTGAGCCTGCTGCTGGGGGCGGCCGTGGGCGTCGCGTTCGTGTCGCGGGTCGCGAAGAACTTCCAGGATTACTACGTCAATCTGATCACCCAGCAGGTGGGCGCGCGCATATACGCGGACGGCATCCGGCACTCGCTCGAATTGCCCTACGCCCAGTTTGAGGACCAGCGAAGCGGAGAGACGCTGGGCAAACTCCAGAAGGTACGAACGGACGTTGAAAAACTGATTAATATATCCGTGAACCTTCTGTTCACAACACTCATCGGCGTCATCTTCGTCATGTTCTACGCGGCGCGGGTGCACTGGTCCATCGCGCCGGCGTATCTGCTCACGATTCCTTTACTGGGCGGCCTGAGTTCGTTGCTCAGCCGGAAGATTAAAGAGGTGCAGAAGACCATCGTGAAAGAGACCACCGCGCTCGCGGGATCCACCACGGAATCGCTGCGCAATATCGAATTGGTGAAGAGCCTGGGGCTGGCGCAGCAGGAGATCCAGCGGCTGAACGCGACTACCGCGAAGATTCTGAAGCTCGAGCTGAAGAAGGTCCGCTATCTGCGCAGTTTGAGTTTCGTTCAGGGAACGTTTGTCAATCTGTTGCGGACTTCGATCCTGTTTCTGATGCTCTACCTGATCTTTACGCAGCGCATTACTGTCGGCCAGTTCTTCTCGCTATTTATCTATTCGTTTTTCATTTTCGGGCCGCTCCAGGAACTGGGAAACGTGGTAAATACCTACCGCGAGACGGAGGTTTCGCTTCAGAACTTCGAAGCGATTCTGGGCATGCCGCCGGAGCCGCGGCCGGGTAATCCTGTCCCCGTCTCCCGGCTCGAAACGCTGGCCTTCGACGATGTCGCTTTCCAGCACCAATCGGCAAGCAACCCGGCGCTGCTGGGGATCTCGTTCGAAGTGGCCCGAGGGGAGACGGTAGCGTTCGTCGGGCCGTCGGGAGCGGGCAAAACGACGCTGGTCAAGTTGCTGGTAGGCCTATACCGTCCGCAAGCGGGACACATCTATTACAACGGGACGCGCGAGGACGAGATCGATATCGACGATCTACGCGAGCGGATCGGTTTCGTCACTCAGGACGCCCAGCTGTTCTCGGGGACCATCCGCGAGAACCTGCAATTCGTCCGACCCGGAGCGACGGACGCGGAGTGCATGGACGTACTCCGGCAGGCGTCCGTAGAAAGCCTGCTGGCGCGGGCCGATCGGGGCCTCGATACCGTGATTGGCGAGGGCGGGGTGAAGGTATCGGGCGGCGAGAAGCAGCGGCTCTCGATTGCACGCGCGCTTTTGCGCCGGCCGCAGCTGCTGGTTTTCGACGAGGCCACATCTTCGCTCGATTCGCTCACGGAAGAGGAGATCAGCCGCACGATTCGGGATGTAGCCGAAAGCCGGGACGCGATCACGATCCTGATCGCTCACCGGCTTTCGACCGTCCTGCATGCCGATCGGATTTACGTTCTGGAGCGCGGGACGATTGTGGAATCGGGCCGCCACGAGGAACTGATCGAGCGGAAGGGATTGTACTACGCAATGTGGCGCCAGCAGGTTGGGGAAGGCCGCGCCGCGCAGCTGGCAGGCCCCGCGGTAGCGATTGCGATGGCTGAGCACTAGATCTTTTCGGCATAAAACGTGCTCTTTTTCTTTGTGAACAGGCCGGATAACGATTCGGCCCACAAGGAGCCCTAAATGAACGACAGCACAAAGGATGAGCTCAAAGGTAAACTCCACGAAGCCAAGGGCGCCGTCAAGGAAAAAGCAGGCGAGGTCACGAAGGATCCGAACCTGCAAGCCGAAGGTCAGGACGAAAAGCTTGGCGGCAAGATTGAAAAGAAGGTCGGACAAGTCAAGAAAGTGTTCGGCCAATAGTTCGCGTATAGCTCGAGCAATCCGGTTTTAATTCCGGATTGCCTGGGCTCATGCGTGCGCTCGATCTCCGAAATTAACCGAGAACGTCAACGTAGCACCCGTGTTTTGACCTCTCTTGTGCGAAGAAATTCCCACGCTAACGAACTCACCCCGATTAAACGACTAAGAAATTTGACAACCGAAATTCGCTTGTTATAGCATTCCGGCAGTACTCGTCTGAATCGTTCGGTAGGGGGCAGAAAAAATGAATAGCCGATTGAATCGCGAGCCAGGAATGCTCGCCTGCACGGCCATGTTAGCTTTGGCGATCTCTTCTCTTCCAAGCGCTCTCTTGGGCCAGGGATTGACCGGCCAACTTTCTGGAGATGTAGCCGACGCGAGCAATTCCGCTATATCGAACGCCGCCGTTCAGATTACAAATCGGGAGACCGGGCAGACGCGCACGGTCAATAGCGATAACCAGGGACACTTCGTTTTCACCGAACTTTTGCCCGGTACCTTCGACCTCTCGATCAGCGTGGCCGGCTTCAAGAAATACGAGCAGCGGGAAATCATCGTCACCGCTACAGAGCGAGTAACATTGCCCCGCATTGCGATGCAGGTCGGCGGCTTGAATGAAACCGTCTCCGTTACCGGAGAAGCGTCCGTGGTCCAGACGGAAAGCGCCGAACGCTCCGGCCTAATTTCAACCCGCCAGATGCAGGAACTCCCGCTAAAGGGCCGCAGCTATCTCGGCACCGCTAAACTGCTGCCAGGCATCATCGATACCGCCAACCGTGAATCTCCCGGCTGGAACGATCTCGTCGGCATAAACATCAGCGGCACGCGCGCCGGCTCCATCGATCTGAACCTCGATGGCATCACCAGCTTGGACACGGGCTCCATGACCGGACCCTATCTGGCGCCCAGCATCGATGCGGTTGCCGAGGTCAAAGTACTGTTGAGCAACTACCAGGCGGAATACGGACGCAGTTCCGGCGGCACCATAAACACAGTCATCAAGAGCGGTACACGCGATTTTCACGGCGGCGTCTACTATTTCCTCCGCAATGAGGACTTCAACGCCAACGAGTGGCTCAACAATCGAAACGGATTGCCGCGCCCGCGCTACCGGTTCAACAACCCGGGCTACTTCGTCGGCGGCCCCATTCTGCTGCCCAAAACGAATCTGAACCGGGATCGCGACAAACTGTTCTTCTTCTGGTCCCAGGATTTTCTTCCGCTCACGATTCCGAGCAGCGCGGGAACTTATACATTCCCGACGGCTCTGGAACGCGCCGGCAATTTCTCGCAATCCAGCGCCGTTGTTACAGACCCGGTCACGCATTCTCCATTTCCCGGCAACATGATCCCGGCAAGCCGCATCGATGCGAACGGCCAAAAGCTTCTTAGCCTGCTGCCGCTGCCGAACACCGTCGGGCCGGGCGGCCAGTACGATTGGACGGGCATCAGTATCAATAAGCAACCCCGTCGGGATTCCATTCTCCGGACCGATTACAACATTTCCTCCAACAACCAGTTTTACGTGCGTTTGATCCAGGACTACCAGGCATCGCAGGGCGGCTTCGGATTGCTCGCCGGTCTTGGGAGCACCCAAAACTGGTCGCAGCTTCCGATCAGTTACGAGATCCACAGCGCGGGTCTTGTATCCACCCTCATCCACACCTTCTCGCCCACGAAGATCAATGAGTTCACCTTTGGGGTCAATCGCGCTAAACAGACCGTGGCCGCGCTCACACAAGCTGCGCTCGACGCCAACAATCGCCAGAAAGTTGGCTTAACGATCCCGCAGTTTTATCCTCAGGTGAATCCGAATAATCTTATTCCAAATGCCACTTTCGTAGGCGTACCCAACAATGGAAACCTCGGCATTGAAGGGCGCTTCCCTTTTTTCGGAACGAACACCATCTGGGATTATTCCGATAACTTCTCCGCCGTCATGGGAACGCACGGACTGAAGTTCGGCATATTCGTCGAGCACGGAACCCGCAATGCCGCGCGCGCGACGTCATTCAACGGCACATTCGCATTCGATCGCGACGCCACGAATCCGCTCGACACCGGCAATCCATACTCGAACGCTCTGCTCGGTGTTGTGGATGCCTACACCGAATCGAACGGGCACCCCGGCGCCCACGGACGGTACAACAACATCGAATGGTATGCACAGGAAAGCTGGAAGGCCACTAAGCGCCTTACCATCGATTACGGTGTTCGCTTTTATTACATCGCTCCCACAATCAGCGCAGGAGATAATTTAGCCGCTTTCGATATTGCAACTTACAACGCGTCCCAGCAGCCTCCGCTGATCCAGCCGTATCTGGACCCAACTACCGGCGCGCGTGTGGGGCGGGATCCCGTGACCGGACAGCAGGTGCCCGCCGTCAAGATCGGCACCTTTTCATCCGCCGCGGGCACGCCTTACCAGGGAATGAAGATCTACAAAGAAGGAATCCTGAATACTCCATCCATCCAGTTCACTCCGCGGGTCGGTCTTGCCTGGGATGTCTTCGGAAACGGGAAAACCGCCGTGCGCACCGGCTTCGGAATTTTTGCCGACCGCTTCAACGACGATCAGATCCTCCAACTCGTGCAATCGCCGCCGCTTGTCACCACTGCTTCGGCGAACTACACCACCATCGCCAATCTTCTTGCTACCCCCTTGAGCCTGAGCCCCACCGGCGTGACGACCATTCAACGGAGTTTCTCACCGCCAGCCGTGTACAACTACAGTTTTGGAATCCAACAGAATGTTGGCTTCGGAACGGTGCTCGATGTGGCCTACGCCGGCAACCAGCAAAAGCACCTGCTCGACACGCGCAATATCAATGCTGTTCCCTATGGCACGAATTTCCAGCCTGCGAACATCGACCCCACGGTGTCCGGCAACAAGCCGTACAATTCCAACCTGCTGCGCCCGTTCAAGGGTTATCAGGACATTAACTACCTGGAGTTCGCCGGGATCGGAAACTACAATGCCCTGCAGGTTCAATTGACCAAGCGCTTTTCACACAGTCTTACCTACAACATGGCTTATACCTGGTCGAAAGCGCTGGACCTTGTGGATGGTAATGGCAATGCGGTCAACCCGGTGCTGAACTATCGATCCCGCAACTACGGCCCCGCAGGCTTCGACCGTCATCACGTTCTTACTATTAACTACACGTACAACCTTCCTGGCGCCAGCAAATACTGGAACAATGCGTTCACTCGCGTGGGCCTGGATGGTTGGGAGTTGTCCGGCGTCAGTTACTTTCAAACCGGAGCGCCTCTCCTTCTGCCTTACACCCTCACCTATTCCGCCGATCTGACCGGAGGTACCGGCAATGGCCTGGACAGCCGTACGGTCCTGGTGGCAAATCCCAATAGTGCCGCTCCCGCGGGTCAGTGGTTCAACGTGAACGCAGTTAAAGCACCTCTCCCCGGGTACTCCACCAACGGTATCGGCAATGCTTCGAAGGCTCCAATCTATGGCCCCGGACTAGGCAACTGGGACATCTCGCTCTTTAAGAACTTCAAGCTGGGTTCGAATGAAGCGCGGCGCCTGCAGTTCCGCCTGGAATCCTACAACACGTTCAATCACACCCAATACACAACCATTGATACGGGAGCCCGGTTCGATCAGAACAATAATCAGACCAACAGCAATTACGGCTATTTCACCGCGGCTGCGCTGGCAAGACGGATCGTACTCGGGCTAAAGTTTTATTTCTGATCTTACTTCAGCCGGCAGAGCGGGTCGCCCAGGATCACCCCTTGCCAGCTGATCGCCGGCATGGAAAGATAGTAGCTCTCCGCGAGGTTGCGGCCATTGAAGTACGCAGGGAGTAAGTAATCGGGGCGCGGGTTCAGGCTAAGATACGGCTCGTACACGTGCCCCGCGATACCGCTTACGCCTTCATTCACAAGGTCGGCGATCATGGTCTGGGGTGACCCAGCGAACCATGTGTTCACGTCCTTCCAGTTGCCGATATTCCACGCCTCCGGAGGCCGCTGGAATGTTCGCGCATTCGTCGAAACATACTCCACCGCGATGGCGCCCGGCAGCCACTCGAAATTGAGATGCCGCTTCTTGCGGTCGTAATCATTCGATCCCCAAGAGGCATAGCCGATCACGTTCTTCTGGTCGTAGAGCACTTTTGCGGAGTCGTCGAAAATCACCCGGTCTTTCGGCAGCAGCGTAGCCGCCGCGCGCAGCCAACCGTTCCCGGGCGTCGGATCGTCCCCTTTCGCGTCGATAACGAACATACCGGTGTTCTTCGCGATCAAGGCCCGATCGATCAGGCCGCGCACATCGTCGAAGTCATAGCCGGCAAGCCGCGTGACCAGGTACATCGGAAAATTCGGGTGCCGGAACGGCGCGTC
>JAOAPQ010000835.1 GCA_025462965.1 Bryobacterales bacterium | reverse complement strand
CCCATACTTCCGGCGCGCGCTGCCACGAAGTACGAACGACAGCGGCAGTCTTGCCGTCTTTCGCGAGCGAGATGCTCAGGTCGCCGTCGCCTGAGAGGATCGATTCGTCGCCGCGCCAAAGAGTTTCAGTCGCGCCGCTGGCAGGATCGAGAACGGTGATTGCGCTCCCGCCATCTTCGCGCTCCGTCATGATCAGCTTGTTCGCCGACCACGAGAGCCACGCGGGCGAGGTCTTGCGACCGGGTGTAATATCCCGGGCGTTCCCTCCGCTTGCGGGGACGGTATAAACATCGCCCCCGGTAGAGCCTTCATCACTCATCAGGCCGCCGATGAAGGCGATTGACTGGCCGTCGGGAGACCAGCGTGGAACGGCGATTTGCGTGGTGGGCTTGAGGATCAGGCGCGTCTGGCCGGATGCAGCGTCGATCGCGAACAGTTGCGCCACCCACCAATTGTTGTCCCCCGCGCCCTTCGCGGCAGTGTATACGAGCTGACGTCCATCGGGCGACCAATCATATTCATAAACGTAAGTATCGGCCGGTGAAATGGACTGCGCCTTGCCGGTTCCCGGGTCGACAAGCGTCAGCCGCTGTTCAAAAAACTTTTCTTCCACGACGCCGGAATCTGCAGTCGTGGGTTCGAGCGGACCGGCGGCGCGAGGAGCGTTCTCGGTGAACAGCACCGCGATGCGGCGGCCATCCGGAGCCCAGCGCGCATCTTGCAGGAAGCCGGTGAGATTGGTGACTTTGCGCGGCGAGCTGCCTTTCGCGAAAGTCAGATAGAGTTGGCGTTGGCCCTGTTTCGCGCAGTCGGAGAGGAAAGCTAGCTGGCTGCTATCGGGAGACCATGCCAGACCGTCTTCGGCGCAGGACTGCGAGCCGTTCCCGGCGGTGATCCTTTTTGGGCTTGCGGCCGCGCGGCTCAGATCGAGAAGAAAAATGGACGTGTTCCGCGACTCGCTGTTGTCTTTGGCGCGCATCGCTTCCACCCAGGCGAGATGCGTGCCATCAGGGGAGATCGCGGTGGCACGGTAGTTCTTCACTCCGTATAGCGTCTCGAGCGTCTTCTCTATCTGGGCGTGCGCCGTAGCAGCGAAGAGGCACAATGAGACTGTCAATGCGGGAACGCGGAGCATAACTTCTATTATCGGGCCTAGCGGTTGACCAGCCGTTTCAACCGCAAATGGGTGATCTGGCGCTGCTGCTCGGCGGCGTTGCGCAACTCGCTTTCCGGATCGTTGTCGAGCCGCTCGCGCATCATGCGCAGCATCTGGTCCGCCGACTTGCCTGTTGCGCACACAATGAAAATATAGCCAAAGCGTTCCTCATAAAGGCTGTTCGCCTCGCGCAGTTCGCCCAGGATGTCGTGCGAGGCGTGCCGCGCTATATGTTGCTCTTCCTGGGACCATTTGCTTTCGCTACGCTCACCGATGCGTGGGTGAGCGCGAAATGCTTCCATCCAATCGGCCGGGGCAAGACTCCACCACACGCTGTCGGCGGTCGCAAGCACTTCCTTCGGATTCGGAAACGAGTGCGCGGCCATCTCACGGGCCCAACGCGTGGAACCGCAGCACTTCAACAGATCGGCCTCCGCGATCCTGATCATACCCAGCAGAGCGATGTCCTCCTCGGATTTTCGAAGTTCTCATTATGGCATCCGCTTTTATCGCGGACTCCGGCCGTGTGCTAACTTGAGGTTGTTCACCCCGATTGCCTGCCTTCGTCTTAGATCCGGTGGAGGTGAGAGTTCTCGCCGCCCTTCTTGAAAAAGAAAGTACGACCCCTGAGTATTATCCGCTCACGTTGAACGCGCTGGTAAACGCGTGTAATCAGAAGTCCAACCGGTATCCGGTGGTAGCCTACGACGACGAGACCGTGAGCGAGGGGCTCGAGCGGCTCCGCGCGAAGAAGTTGTCCACCGTCATCATTTCCGGAGGGCGCGCGCAAAAGTATGCGCAACGCATTTCGGAAACGTTGAACCTGGGGCGGCGCGAACTGGCTTTGCTGTGCACGCTGATGTTGCGTGGTCCGCAAACGCTCGGGGAACTCCGCGACCGTTCGGACCGGATGCACCACTTCGAGGATTTGGCTCAGGCTGAATTGTGCCTCGATCATCTGATCGAGGGAGAACTGGCGGTAAAGCTTCCGCGGCAAGCCGGGCAGAAGGAGAGCCGCTATGCGCACCTGCTTTCCGGTGAGGTGCAACTGGAGGGGAACGCGGAGCCGGAACAGGAGCGCGCTCCCGATCGCCTTTCCGCGCTGGAGACGGAAGTGGCGGAATTGCGCGAGCAGGTTCGCGCGCTTCAGCAGCAGATCGCGCAATTCCTATAAATTACCTGAAGAACGATTGAAAGGCAGCATTGCAAACAGTCAAGATCAACCGCAAGGCCGCCGCGCGCGTGACGAGCGGACATCCGTGGATTTTCAAGAGCGACGTTTTGGACGCGGGCGAAGCGCAACCCGGCGATGCGGTACGCGTCACCGAAGCGAACGGCCGATTCGTCGGGACAGCGCACTACAGCGCGGCTTCGCAGATCACGCTGCGGATGCTTTCCACCAAACAGGTGGAAGTAGATCGGACATTCTTCCGCGAACGCTTCCTGGAAGCCTTGCGCCATCGGCAGCGGTTACTGCTGGGCTCGACTGCCTACCGGCTCGCGCACGCGGAAGGCGACTTCCTTCCCGGGCTGATTGTGGACCGCTACGGAGATTACTTCACCATCCAGACGCTCGATCAGGGCATGGACCGTGCTGCTCCGGAGATTGTCGCGGCGCTTGTGGAGATCTTCTCGCCGGCCGGCATTATTGCGCGCAACGATGCGCCCGTGCGCGCGCTCGAGGCGCTGCCGCGCGAGACGCGAATCCTGCATGGCGAGATTCCGGCGGAGATCGAACTTGAGGTGAATGGCCTGCGGCTGCACGCGAATCTGGCCCACGGGCAGAAGACGGGCATCTTCCTCGACCAGCGCGAGAATTATCTCGCGGCAGCGCGGTATGCGCGCGGAAAGGCGCTCGATTGCTTTACGTCGAGCGGCGGCTTCGCGCTGCATATGGCAGCAGCCTGCGAGCACGTGGAAGCGATCGATAGCAGCGAACCCGCGATCGAGATGGCGCGGCGGAATGCCGAGGCGAACGGTATCGGAAACATTGAATTCCGCGAGGCGGATGTATTCGAGGTGCTTTCGACCACGAAGCGCCGGTATAACACGATCGTGCTCGATCCGCCGGCTTTCACGAAATCGCGGAGCCAGGTGGATGCGGCGATGCGCGGGTATAAGGACATCAATTTGCGCGCGCTAAAACTACTGGAGCCGGAGGGGATTCTGGTGACCTGCTCGTGCTCGCATCATGTGAGCGAAGCCGATCTGCTGGACGTGATCGCCCAGGCGTCGCTCGACGCGGGGAAGACTCTCCGTGTGCTGGAGCGGCGTACGCAGGGGCAGGATCATCCGATTCTGCTGACTGTGCCGGAAACGCACTATTTGAAGTGCATTATCCTGCAATCGGTGGGCGCAGGCTGAGCCCGGCTTACTCGTCGAGCTTGTTTAACTTCTCTTCAATAAAACCGAGAGCTTTGTTTTGCTGTTCTATGTAGCGGGGATTAGTGCTGCTGCCAATGGCGAGCAGGATTCGTTTGCGCTGCAGCAGGAGGCCTTCGCGTTCTGCCTGCTCAGGGGTGAGAGGGTTGGATTCGAACGCGCGGCGGTCGAGCTTATCGGACTGTTGTTCTTCGACCGATTTACTCTCCCAACCGCGCGCCATATCGCTCAAGACTCAGCCGGTGGTTCGTCGAGACCTTCGCGCTGCGCTTTGAGGCGCTCTTCGCGGCGCTTGGCTCTTTCGGCCGAACGCTTCACCAGTTCCGATCCGACCAGTTCGATAATGGCCTGTTCCGCGCCATCGCCTTTCCGGAAGCCAAGCCGCACGATGCGGGTGTAGCCGCCGTTGCGCTGGCCGAAGCGGCTGCCCAAAGTATCGAACAGCTTCTTAACCGATTTCGGCGTTTCGAGAAACGCCGCCGCCTGCCGGCGCGCATGGAGCGTATCGCGTTTGGCGAGCGTGATCATGTTATCGACCAAGCCCTTGATGGCCTTGGCCTTCGGAACCGTGGTGACGACGCGTTCATGCTCGATGACGCTCGTAACCAGATTCTTCAAAAGCGAATTGCGCGCACCTACGTCGCGCTTGAGTTTGGCTGTGCCGACGCGGTGTCTCATTCGAACTGTTGACCTTCCTCATCGAGGTCCGCGCCTTCCACCACCGAGCCCGGAGGCGGCGGCGGCGGAGCGACCAGGCGGCCGTGTGCATCGGGTTTCATGCCGAGGCTCAGGCCCATGGTGCCCAGGATCTCTTTGATCTCATTGAGAGATTTGCGGCCGAAGTTCTTGGTTCGCAGCATCTCGGATTCGGACTTCTGCACCAGTTCGCCAATGGTTTGGATGTTGGCGTTCTTGAGGCAGTTGTAAGAGCGGACAGAGAGCTCGAGCTCTTCGACGGACCGGTTGAGCTGATCGCCCATCTTGTCCATGCCGCGCTCGGCGGTCTCTTCGGAAGTTTCCGCGACCTCTTCAAAGTTGATGAAGATGGTCATGTGATCCTTCAGGAGCTTCGCGGCGTAACCGATCGAGTCCTGAGGTGAGACAGCGCCGTTGGTCCAGACTTCGAGAGTGAGCTTATCGTAATCGGTCATCTGGCCGAGGCGGGCGGCTTCGACCTGGAAGTTCACTTTACGGACCGGTGAGTGGACAGAATCGATCGGGATGTAACCGACCGCAAGATCCTCGTCGAAGTTCTTGTCGGCGGAGACGTAGCCGCGGCCGGAGCGCAGGCGCATTTCGATATTGAGCTTGCCGCCTTCGCTCACCGTTGCAACGTGCAGGTTACGGTCGAGCACTTCGACATCGGCATCGGTCTGGATCTGGCCGGAGAGGATGTCGCCCGCATGATCAACCGACAGGCGAACGGTCTTGACGCCTTCGCTCATGATCTTGAACGGGATCTGCTTGAGGTTGAGGATGATATCCGTGGCGTCTTCGACGACGCCGGGAATGGGGCTGAATTCGTGATCGGCGCCTTCAATGCGCACGGCGGTGATGGCGGCTCCTTCGATGGAGCTGAGGAGTACGCGGCGGAGCCCGTTACCGATGGTGGTACCGAACCCGCGCTGGAAGGGTTGAGCGGTGAACATGCCATACCGTTCCGTGAGGGTTTCGGTATTGGCGACCAGCCGCTTTGGTTTTTGGAAGCCTTTGAACATAGTTTTTTACCTGCTTACTTGCTATAGAGCTCAACGATGAGCTGTTCGTTGATCGGGATCTGAACCAGCTCGTCACGTTTGGGCAAGCCGGTGATCCGGCCCTTGAGATTATCGCGGTCGACGTCCATCCAGGAAGGCGAGGGAGCGTGCGCGGTGGCGTCGCGGGCGCCGAGGATGGTCGGGTTATTCTTGCTCGTTTCGCGGACAGCCACTTCCTGGCCGGGCTTGACGATGAAGGAGGGGATATCGACTTTCTTTCCGTTCACTTCGATGTGGCCGTGACGAACGATCTGGCGCGACTGCGCGCGGCTGGTGCCGAGCCCCATGCGGTAGATGACGCTGTCGAGACGGCGCTCCATCATGCCGAGCAGGTTTTCGCCGGTGATGCCCTTGGCATGCGCCGCCTTTTCAAAGCTGTTGCGGAACTGGGTTTCGAGAAGACCGTAGATGCGCTTGGTCTTCTGCTTTTCACGAAGCTGCAGGCCGTAGCCGACCAGCTTCTTGGTCTTTTTGGACTGGCCGTGCTGGCCGGGGACGAAGTTGCGCTTTTCGATGGCGCACTTCTCCGAGTGACAGCGCTCGCCTTTCAGAAACAATTTCATGCCCTCGCGCCGGCACAGCCGGCAGACGGGACCTCGATAACGTGCCAAGTAAACCTCCTCAGGTTTTCAGAACGTGCAGTTTACGAGCGGCTGAGCCGATCTTCTTCCTGCTTGTAAAACAAATCAAAAGCACCGGCAACGAGATGGCCGGCGACACCTCAAACCCTGCGTTTTTTCGGGGCCCGGCAGCCGTTGTGCGGCATCGGGGTATTGTCCCGAATGCTTCTCACTTCAATGCCCAATGTCGCCAGGGCGCGGATGGCGCTTTCGCGACCGGAACCCGGGCCGCTCACACGTACTTCCACCACACGGAGACCACTTTCCTTTGCCTTG
>JAOAPQ010000820.1 GCA_025462965.1 Bryobacterales bacterium | reverse complement strand
GGCTGATGGTGACGAGTGCGGATCATCGAAACAAAAGGCGAATGAAATGTTCTGGCCGTTACACAGCACCCCGCAACCCGAAAACATTGATCAGAACCCGTCAATTTTGCGCTGGAAAGTAGCTAAGCCTGCGTAATCGTGGGGCAGGCTTTTCAGCCTGCGGACCCGCTTTCCAGCGGGTCCAGCCAGCCGGAACGCTGGCGAATGGACAGATCGCGGGTTTGTGATCATGCACAAGTTGAACGGCTTTGCTGAACACTGTGAACTCAACTCGGACGTCCATGTGAGGTTATACAGAATCCGGCCTGGTAAATCAGCCGGCAAATCGTAGGGCATTGGCCACCGCTCAACGGTGGCAAGCGCGTCGGCGGAGCCCCGGTCGATGAACTGTGCCCAAAGCTTCCCCAGACCCGGCGATTTGTCTCCCAGCAATACGCCGCTGGGGCGCCGTGTCGCTGCCGGACGTCGCTCAGACTGCCTGATGGAAATCACAATCGTTTTGCCTAACCGGCCCTGAATTCGTTCGTCCTATAATCAGATGGTCTATGGGAACAGAGAAACCGAAGGCCGATCTTTTGCCTGGCACGCTGGACATGATGGTTCTCAAAATACTGACCCGGGGCCATCTGCATGGCTATGCCATTGCTCAACTGATTCAGCAATTGTCCGACGATCTGCTGCGGGTGGAAGAAGGCTCTCTCTACCCTGCTCTCCAGCGGCTCGAACTCAATGGCTGGATCGAAGGGGAGTGGGGTCTGTCGGCCAGTAATCGACGAGCTCGCTTCTACACGCTTACGCCGGACGGCCGGAAGCATCTCAACACGGAGGCTACCCGCTACCGGCAGGTGACCGGAGCGGTTGCCCGCATTATGGGGTTCGCCTGATCAGAAGGATGCATTCGGAGACGGTATGAGATTCGGCACGAGTTGGAAGCGCTTCCGGCTGCGCCTCCGGTATTTGGCGCGAAACAGCGACCGGCAGCGATTGCTCTGGGAGGAAATGGATTTCCATATCGAATTGATCGCACAGGACCTGGTCGGGAGCGGCATGTCAGAGCAGGAAGCGCGTGCGGCGGCGCACAGAAAGTTTGGCAATATGACGCGAAAATCGGAAGAAGCGCGCGCCACCTGGATTGCGCAATGGATTAGCGATGCGGCGCAGGATCTGAAGCATGCGCTTCGCGGGATGCGGCGCGATGCCGGCTTCACCACGTTTGCGGTTCTCATCGCCGGTCTCGGCATCGGCGCCAGTTCAACGATATTCAGTGTGGTGAACGCTCTGCTGTTGCGTCCATTGCCGTTCCACGATGCGGATCGTCTCGTCTGGATTGCGAACGAGGATTGGAGTACCCAGGTGGGCATTTATCTGGATTTGCGGGAGCGGAACAAATCATTCTCCAATCTGGCTGGGTTCGCCGGTTATGGCGTTGGCGACAGCGCACTAACTGGAACTGGCGAGCCGGAGCGCCTGACGAGCGTTCCCGTTACCCAGAACTTCTTCACGTTGCTCGGTGTGCAACCGATGCTCGGAAGATCGTTCATCGTCGAGGAGTGCCAGGGGAGATTCAACACTCCACCGGCCGCGCTGTTGAGTCACGGCTTTTGGCAGAGGCGGTTTGCTTCAGACCCAGCCGTGGTGGGACGGAAGCTGACGCTGAATAACAAGCCGGTCATGGTGGTAGGTGTACTGCCTGCGTCTTTCGATTTCGCGAGCATTTTTGCGCCCGGCACTCCGATCGATTTGTTCATTCCATGGCCCCTGACTGACGAAACGAACCAGTACGGAAATACGATGAAGTCGATCGGAAGGCTGAGGCCGGGCGCCACGGCGCAGAGCGCTCAGGCTGAGTTCACGCTGCTGGCAAAACAGATCGGAAGCCAGCATCCGGAATGGAACGGCATCAGGCCGAGGCTGAGCCCGCTGAAGCGGCACGTGAGCGGACGAGTGAGTCCGGCCCTGATGGTGCTGGCCTGTGCGGTTGGAGTGGTGATGTTGATTGTGTGCGCGAATCTTTCGAATCTGCAATTGGCGCGGCTGGGGACGCGGCAAAAGGAAATGGCGATGCGGGTCGCGTTAGGCGCGGGGCGTCTCCGGTTGCTGCGGCAAATGCTTACGGAGAGCGTCGCGCTCTCCTGCTGCGGCGCGGCGCTTGGCCTGGTTCTCGCGGTGGCGGGCACACGCGCGATCGCTCATCTGGATACATTCAATATTCCTCTGCTCGCGAGCGTACGGCTGGACGGAGACGCGCTTGTTTTCACGCTGCTGGCAACGGTTCTTACGGGCGTACTCTTTGGTTTGTTGCCGGCCCTGCAAGTCCGGTCGTTCGCGGTCGGGGAAGTGCTGAAAGATGGCAGCCGCGGGTCGAGCGGCGGTCAAAGGCGTGCGTGGGTTCGCAACGGTCTGGTCGTTTCAGAGATCGCGTTTGCCTGCACCTTACTGGTTGGCGCGGGACTGCTGATGCGGAGTTTTCTGCGCGTCCTGGATGTGGATCCGGGATTTCAACCGGAAGGGGTGGCCGCCCTCAGGATAAACCCGAGTTTTCGGTTTAAGAGTTTGGAACAGCAGAACTCCTATATCGATGAGGCGCTGCAGCGGACGCGCTCGCTCCCAGGCATCCGGGCAGCCGGTCTCACTGACATTCTGCCGCTGGGAGGGGATCGGGCGTGGCAGGTTTCCGGCAAGGGGCAGGTTTACCCGAAGGACCGGCATCCCGAGGCCTTCATCCGGGTGGTGAGCGATGGATACTTCGAGTCAGCCGGGATCCGTTTGCAGGCCGGAAGAGGATTCACGGAGAGGGATCGCGCATCGAGCGAACCGGTCGTGATAGTCAATGAGACTCTGGCTCGGACGCTCTGGCCGGGCCAGGACGCGGTTGGGCAGATCATGACGCAAGACGGGGGCCGGCGAGTAGTGGGTGTCGTTGCCGATGTCCGGCATGAGGCTCTGGAGAAGGTGGGCGGGTCCGAAATGTATCTGCCGATGCGGCAAACCGGTGACTATTCTGCCATGAACTTAGTTGTGCGGACGGTGCTTCCTCCTGAACGGCTCGCGGCGGGGGTTCGGGATGCTCTCAGGCGGATCGATCCGAACTTGCCGATACGCGAGTTTAAAACACTGCAGGAACTGGTGGACAAGGCGGTGTCACCGCGGCGCTTTTTGGTGATGATGCTGGCTGGATTTGCAGGCTTCGCTCTGTTACTCGCGTCGCTGGGAATTTACGCAGTGATTTCGTATTCGGTGAATCAGCAGGTGCAGGAGATTGGGATTCGGATGGCACTGGGGGCCTCCGCGACTGAGCTGCAGAGCCGCATTCTTCTGGGTACCCTGGGATTAGCTGCCGTGGGGTTGGCGCTGGGGATGGTAGCGTCGCGAGCTCTGACGGGTACGCTGGAGAGCTTGTTGTTCGGTGTTAAGCCCGGCGATCCGGTCACATTTATCGGGATGGGAGCGCTGCTGATTGTGGTGGCTGCCCTCGCTGGGTATTTTCCCGCTCGTAGAGCTTCACGAATTGATCCCATGGTGGCATTGCGAGCGAGTTGAACGGAAACGAGATCCGTGGGACAGGCCATCGTCTTTCGTGGCCTGTCGTTTTCGCTCCAGTTCTCTAAAACACCTTGCTGAAGCAGCGCTGACGGGCAAGGCGGCGTTCCCATGAAAGTGGTTGAGTTCCCTTTTTCCCCGAACAATGTCCCTCATATGAGCGCGGTGGCGGCTGGTCCGGGTGCCGATCACAACCCTCGGAGCAATCTTTCACGTTGACAGCAAGAGCCTAACCCCAGATGCCCGGCAAGGTTGCCGCAACTGCGATGCGAAACTCGAATCGGAGGGAATTTCATGAACAGCCTAACTTTGAATGCAACCGAAAACACAGAAATACCGAACGAACCTAGATTGCACGTAAGTCTTTACATATCATCGCGATACATCAGGCTTGAGTTTGCGTCTTTGTGCTGACGGCTTATGTCGATCTGAGCAGTCGGCCGCTCTACCTTGGAACAAACACTTCGGCGATCTCAGCTTCCTCTTCAGTTGGCTTTTGGGCTTTCAAATGAGCCTGGCTCATGGCCACTACGTGAGCCTCTTTCACAGTTGCGGCAGGCTTCGTAGTGTTCGGACCTAGCTCGGCAGGCATGGATGGCACCGGCGTGTGGTTTGCTTTAGCCAATCCAGTCGCCTTCGGCTTGGGATACACGAACGCATGCCCGTAGTCGTCGCCGGGATAGAACCACGCCCTCACGGCCTCGGGCGCGCCGCCTGACCTCTCCTCAAACATGATGATCGGCTTCCCGGCGGGGCGCAAGTGCTCGTCCGGGATAGCGAGAAATGTCCCATACAGATGCTTTTCGTCCTTGCTGTACACCTGCACGATGTCACGGTCGGACTGCGAATCCGCCAGCTTGAACACGTAAGTTCCCGCCGGCAGCGCCTGGCCCGGAACCTCAACCGGATTGTTGAAGGTGACGATGGTCTTCTGATCCCATTCGTCCGCAACGGCGCGGGGGACCATCCGGCCCAGCAATGCAAGGCCGGCTAAAACAATCAATGTCGCTCTCGTTTTGCTCATTTCTATTGTCTCCTGTTAAGACCACCTGGATTGTAAATTCACCATGATCGTGAGTTCCAATTCAAGCAATCGTCTGACGAGAACGAAAGTGGCAATACAGAGCCCATTGGGCAACCGTTCTTAATCAAGTACATGGCGCGCAAGAAGGATCAGGCGCGTTCCCACGCGGACATTTGTGTCAACCGGCGGTCACCGTGCTCCAGCAACACCGTTGCCGGCCGCTGGTATCAGTCATGTCGCCGTGCGAAGACACTTAAACTCACTGGAAACACGGTCTGAAAATGGTTCTGAGCGTGCCGCGGGAGGTCCGGAAGCGGCGCCTGTTTTCGCCCCACGGTCTTGGGTTGCTAAATGTTCCTTTAGGCTCGAAACCACAGGATATCTGGCGCCATCACCATATAAATAGCGGGCGGGATTCATCAAACCTCCCGGCGTTCGTCGCGAAATGAAGGTCATCTCGAAATTTCGACGTTACGGTCTGGCGATAATTGCCTGCGGCATCGCGCTAACGGCGGCATTGCCCTTAGATGCCCCTTCCTCCTGTTTCCTTCTCGCCGTCATGGTGAGCAGCCTTTACGGAGGGAAAGGACCGGGCATCTTATCTGTCGTTCTTTCCGTCCTCGCCTTCGACTACTTCTTTCTGCCGCCGCTACTCCATTTCTCCATCGAGCCGTCTTCCTACTTGCGATTCGCAATCTTCCTGGGAGCGACTTTGGTGATCGCCGGGTTGGTGGAGACCAACCGGCGCGTTGAGAAATCCCGCCGTGAGATCAATGCCCAGTACCGTACCATTGCTGACACGGCTCCCGACGCGATCATCTCGATCGACGGCAACGCTCGGATCCTTCTTGTGAATCCAGCAGCTACCAGGATTTTTGGCTGGGATGTATCTGAAATGATCGGACAACGTCTTACGATATTGCTGCCG
>JAOAPQ010000806.1 GCA_025462965.1 Bryobacterales bacterium | reverse complement strand
TGAAGGCTCAACTCGCAGAGCAGCAATCTCAATTGGAACGCCTCCGCGTCGCGCTGGAAAGCCAGCCAAATCTGATCGATCAGATGCTCGGCGCCAAGCCGAAGAGCCTGGGCGAGGTGACCAGCCTCTCGCCGATGACTCCCGCCGTTGCGCCTTTGCCAAGCCCGGGTCCCGTTCTGCCGCCCGCCATGCAGAAAACAGATACTCCTGAACCTTCCCCGCTGTCTCTCAAGATCGGCGAGAGTTACCTGACCCCGCTCGGATTCATGGATTTAACCTATGTAGGCCGTTCCACCGTCAGCGGCTCCGGCATCGGCACCAACTTCGGGAGCATCCCGTTCAACAACAATCCAGCCACCGGCCATCTGGCGGAAAACCGTCTGAACCCACAGAACTCGCGCATTGGCTTCCGGTTCGATTCACTCTACAAGGGCGCAAACGTCACCGGCTACTTTGAAGGCGACTTCCTGGGCAACAATCCCGCCAACGTTGCGGTCAGCAGCAACTCCGATACATTCCGTCTGCGGCTCTATTGGGCGCAGGTGAAGAAGGACAAGTGGGAAGTCCTGGGCGGACAGTCATGGAGCTTGCTGACGCCCAACCGCAGAGGTATCTCGCCCCTCCCCGCGGACCTTTTCTACACGCACGACATCGACGTGAATTATCAGGCGGGCCTGGTATGGAGCCGCAACCCTGGTATCCGGTTCGTGTATCACCCTACCAAGACTGTATCTTTGGCCATCGCGGCTGAGAATGCCGAGCAGTACGTCGGCGGCAGCGGTGGTTCCACGGCAACGGTTCCACCGTCCCTCCTGACCGCGGAATTCAGCCAGTTCAATAACGGCAACACCACTCTCGCCACCCCGAGCGTATCCCCGGATTTCATAGCCAAGATCGCCTTTGACCCCACCCCGAGGTTCCATGCTGAAATCGCCGGCCTGGAAAGCAACTTCAAAGGCTTCAACCCGCTGAATAATCAACACTATACAAAGGCCGGGGGCGCGGGCTCAATCAATTTAGCTTTCGAGCTTTTCAAAGGCTTCCGCCTCCTCACGAACAATTACTGGTCTGATGGCGGGGGCCGCTACATATTCGGTCTGGCGCCGGACTTGACCTTGAAGGAAAATGGCGACATCGCGCTGATTCACTCGGGTTCCACCGTGACCGGCGCTGAATGGACTCTCAACAACACGATTCTATACGCCTACTACGGCGGTATCTACATTGGCCGCTACACGGTCATCGACCCGGCGACCGGCAAACCGGTGGGCTATGGATATACCGGCTCGTCCAACGGTCAGAACAGGACCATTCAGGAGGCCACGGTCGGCTTCAACCAAACCCTCTGGAAAGACCCTAAGTACGGTGCTATCAATATCATGGGACAATATTCCTGGCTAAATCGCTCGCCTTGGTACGTGGCGGTGGACCAGCCGAAGAACGCCCATCAGAATCAGGTTTATGTGAATCTGCGTTACACCCTGCCCGGCCAGCCGCCAACCCTCAAGTAACCGTCACAGCAATTTAACCAGTTTGTAACATTCAAATGACAGACTGGGAGGAGAAGATGAAGATGAGCAGACTAGGATTGCGCCTCTGCGTAGGCGTCGCATCGTTGACAGCCTTGACCTTTGGGGCTTTGGCGGCCCAGACGATCACCGCCGCGGGCGCCACGTTTCCGGCCATTATTTATGGGAAGTGGTTCGAACAGTTCCGGCAGAAAGACCCGAGCGTACAGATTAACTACCAGGCCATCGGGTCGGGCGGCGGTATCAAACAATTGACCGCGGGTACGGTCGATTTCGGCGCTTCCGACAAGCCCATGAGCGATGAAGAGATCGCGGAAGTCGTCAAGCAGCGTAAATTCAAGCCTTTGCACTTCCCGACCGTGCTTGGCGCAGTAGTGCCGATCTATAACATCGAAGGCGTCACAAAAGAGCTTAAGTTTACGGGGGATGCGCTGGCCGGGATCTTCCTGGGCACCGTCACGAAGTGGAACGATAAGGCGATCGCATCGGCAAACCCGGGCGTCAAACTGCCCGATCAGGCGATTACGGTTGTCGTGCGGAGCGACAGCAGCGGTACCAGCTTCGTGTTCACGGATTTTCTGACTAAGGTGAATGACGCCTGGAAGAACAAGGTTGGAGCGAATGCCGCGCCCAACTGGCCGGTGGGTCTGCGCGCGAAAGGCAGCGAGGGCGTTTCCGGACAGGTAAAACAGCTTCCCAATTCAATCGGTTACGTGGAGTTGACTTACGCCATCCAAAACAACATGGGTTACGGGTCGGTACAGAACTCCGCCACCAAGTTCATCAAGGCCGAGTTGGCGAGCGTAACCGCCGCCGCCGCAGGTGCTGCGGCTTCGATGCCGGAAGATTTCCGTGTTTCGATTACCAACGCGCCGGGCGCCGCCGCATATCCCATTTCCACCTTCACCTGGCTGCTGATCCCGGATAAAATCTCCGATCCCACCAAAAAGAAAGCTATTACCGAGTTCCTTTCCTGGATGTTGACGACGGGCCAACAGAGTGCGGCGCCTCTACACTACGCACCGCTTCCGAAGCAAGTAATTGCTAAGGAGCAAAAAGCGATCTCGCTCATCAAATAGTTGTAACCATGGCAACAGCTGCTATACCAATCGCGAAGCCGAGGAGTTTCTTAGGCCGCCTGATCGGCGGAGATGAGATTGCGTTTGCCATCACTTGGACGGCCTCCGCCTCGATTCTACTGGTGACGGTGATGCTGGTATGGCAGCTTTGGAGCCGGTCTTCGCTGGCGCGAGCGAAGTTCGGATTGGACTTTTTGGTCAGCCGCACATGGGATCCCGTTGCCGTCCAATTCGGGGCGCTTCCTTTTATTTACGGAACGTTGTTGACCGCCGTACTTGCTCTTTTGATCTCCGTGCCGCTGGGAGTCGGAGCCGCCATTTTCCTTTCCGAGATGGCTCCCCGGCGGCTCTCGGACATCGCCTCATTCCTGGTGGAATTGCTGGCCGCCGTACCGAGTGTGATTTACGGCCTGCTCGCGATTTTCACTCTGATTCCCCTGCTGCGGACTTATGGCGAGCCGTTTCTTCACAACACCCTCGGTTTCCTGCCGTTTTTTCAGGGACCGATGTACGGAGTTGGTTATCTGGCCGCCGGCCTGATCCTGGCCATCATGACGTTTCCGTTCATCATCTCCATCTCGCGCGAAGCTTTGATGGATGTTCCGAACGATCAGCGTGAAGCCGCCCTCGCGCTCGGCGCAACCAAGTGGGAAGCCACATGGCAGGCCGTGGTTCCGTTCGCGCGGCTCGGCATTTTGGGTTCGGTTTTCCTGGGACTCGCCCGCGCACTCGGCGAAACGATGGCTGTTACCATGGTTATTGGCAACACACCGACGATCAGTGCGTCGCTGTTCTCCCCCGGATCCACAATCGCCGCTTCCATCGCGAACGAATTCGCGGAAGCTTCCGGCGATGTATACCTCGCGTCGCTCATCCTGCTTGGGCTGGTCTTGTTCTTGCTCACTATCGTGATCAATGGGCTTGCGCGGCTGCTGATTCTCGCCACCACCAAGAAAGGGACAAGCGTCTGATGGACGCCCGAACGCGGCGGCGGTACGCGGTCAACTCGCTGATGCTCGGCCTGACCGGCGTATGTACGTTCCTCACCGTGTCGATACTGTTCCTGATCCTCGGCTATCTGGTTTATAACGGCGGCAAGGCGCTCGACTGGGATTTCTTTACGAAGCTGCCGCTGCCTCCCGGAGAGCCGGGCGGCGGCATGGCGAACGCCATCGTCGGCAGCATAAAAGTAATTTTCCTGGCCAGTTTGATAGGGATTCCAATCGGTTTCCTGGGTGGCGTCTATCTCTCGGAATTTGGAGGCACCGCATTCCCGCATGTGATCCGCTACACGGCGGATCTCCTGAATGGCGTGCCATCCATCGTGATCGGCATCTTCGCGTGGATCGTGGTCGTGGTGCCCATGGGACACTTCTCCGCCTGGGCGGGCGGTTTTGCGCTCAGCCTGATGTTGATTCCCATTACGCTCCGCAGCACGGAGCAGTTCATGCGGTCGGTGCCGCAGAGCCTGCGCGAAGGCGCACTCTCTTTGGGCGCGAGCAAGTGGCGAACTGTGGTCACGGTGGTCATCCCGGCGTCGCTCAGCGGCGTCTTGACCGGCATGATTCTGGGCGTGGCACGCATCGCCGGTGAGACCGCGCCCTTGCTGTTCACTTGCTTAAACAACCAATTTTGGAGTTCCGGCTTCAACGAACCCACCGCTTCGCTGCCGGTCATGATCTACAATCACGCGATCGCCCCTTACGAGGACTACCACCGGCAGGCGTGGGCCGCCGGGCTGGTCCTTCTTTCCATGGTTCTTGTTTCCAATATTGCCGCGCGCCTCGTCCTTTCTCGAGGCACGGCCCGGCGCTGAAAAGATAAAACGTATGGCTTCGACACACACATCCTCCTCCCCGCAAGAGCAGTATCAGGTGTCCGGCGGGGCCGCCCAATCTCCCATGACCGTTGCTTCGGCAAAGTTGACGACGCACGACCTGAATTTCTATTACGGATCGTTCCAGGCGCTGCACGGCATTACTCTCGAAGTTCAGTCAAGCCGGATTACAGCGCTCATCGGACCTTCCGGCTGCGGGAAATCCACGTTTTTGCGCACCCTGAACCGTATCAGCGATACCGTAAAGACCGCGCGATGGGAAGGCGACATCCGCCTGGATAACGAGAACATCCGCGATCTCGACGTAACGAACCTGCGCCGCCGCGTGGGCATGGTCTTCCAGCGCCCGAACCCTTTTCCGAAGTCCATCTTCGACAATATCGCTTACGGCCCGCGTGTCAACGGATTTACCGGACCCCTCACCGATGTCGTGGAGAAAAGCCTGCGCCGGGCCGCGCTCTGGGATGAAGTAAAAGATAAGCTTCATAAATCCGCGTATGATCTCTCGGGCGGACAACAGCAGCGGCTTTGCATCGCCCGCGCGCTGGCCGTCGATCCCGAGGTACTGCTCCTCGACGAACCCTGCTCCGCGCTTGACCCCATCGCGACCGCCAAAATCGAAGACCTCCTGATCTCCATCCGTGACCAGTGCACCATCGTCATCGTTACGCACAACATGCAACAGGCTGCGCGCGTAGCGGATATGACGGGCTTCTTCCTCATGGGCAAATTGATCGAATTCGATAAGACCGACGTGATATTCAAGAATCCTTCGAAGAAACAGACCGAAGA
>JAOAPQ010000767.1 GCA_025462965.1 Bryobacterales bacterium | reverse complement strand
GATATCGACGTCGCGCTCTCTAAGAACACCGTCATCAGAGAAACCATTTCGCTGCAGTTCCGGGCGGAGGCGTTCAACCTGTTCAACCATCCGAATCTCGGCCAGCCCGTCAACTCGATTACCGCGTCCACGTTCGGCCAAATTACTGCTACCCGCACCGCACGTGGCGACCTCGGCAGTTCACGGCAACTTCAACTCGGAATGAAGTTGATTTTTTAATCTCTCCTAAGCCGCTTTTTGGCCAAAGGAATGCACCAGGACGTCCCGAGTCATGACGTCCACGGAGAACCCGCCCCTTACCCCTGAAGATTTTACGCCGGATCTCGAAACCGAGGTCCGGCGTAACTTCATACGCGACCATCCAGCTTGGTCGTACGTGCTTTTAGGGTTGGTCCTGCTGCTCGCCGTCGCGTGCTTCGCCTATATCAAATTCGCCCGCACAATCGCGGCGCGTCTGGAAAGGGAGCCGCAAGGCAATGTCGCCGTTTACTATGCGGCTCCGCGCATTCTCACTATCGGAGAAGACACCAGCCTTGAGGCACTCGCTTCGGAACTCCGGACCGCAGGGTACGGCGATTCTCCGTTATCGTCCGCGGCTTATTACCTGGTGACGGGCCAATCTTTGGAAATTTATCCCGGCCCATCCTACGCCGCCGATGCCGCGCGCATAACTTTCCAACGCAATCGCGTCTCGGGCATCGTCTCTTTAAAGAACAAGAGCGCGCTCCAGGAGTATGCGCTTCAGCCGCGCCCGTTCGCGAATCTCCAGGGACAAAACCTCGAACGTCGCGGCGACCTTCGCTACATCGACATTCCCCCCAACTTGATCCATGCCATCCTCGCGGCTGAAGACAAGCACTTCTTCCAGCACCAGGGCTTCGATGCGGCCCGGATTGCGAAGGCTATTTACGTCAACTGGAAATCGGGAAAGAAAGAGCAGGGCGGCTCCACGCTCACCATGCAGCTCGCGCGCAATCTCTGGCTTGATCGCGAGAAGACCTGGAAGCGCAAGTCGATGGAATCTCTGATCACCGTTGTCCTGGAGCAGAAGCTTTCGAAGCGGCAGATACTTGAGATGTATTGCAACAAGATCTATCTCGGACGCCACGCGAATTACAGCATTTATGGCTTCGCCCCGGCAGCGCGTGCTTACTTCGATAAGGATGTCCGGGACCTTACCTTACCGGAAGCTGCGCTGCTGGTCGGAATGGCGCAGCGTCCAACTTACTTCGATCCTATCCGCAACCCGGAGCACGCTATCGGACGCCGCAACGTGGTGCTCAATCTGATGCGCCAGAACGGCTATATCGATGAAGCCGAATGGCAAAGCGCCTCGGGAGCCCCGGTGGCGCTCAAGCCGCGCATTCTCGAAACCGATGGAGCGCCCTACTTCCTGACCCTCGCCAACGATCAGGCACAGTCCGCGCTGCGTGAAGAGTCCTCCGAGTTCGCGGGCGCCCGCATTTACACGACGCTGGATCAAAACCTGCAGACCGCCGCGCGCGAAGCGGTAGAGCAGGGCATGAAGACCGTTCTCGCCGAAATCAAAGGACAGCGCAAAAACCAGCCCTCTGGCGCCCTCCCGCAAGTCGCGCTTATCGCGCTCGACCCGCATACCGGTGAGGTCAAAGCAGTGATCGGCGGCACCAACTATGCCGAGAGCCAGTTGAATCACGCGCTTTCCAAACGCCAACCAGGCTCCGTGTTCAAGCCGTTCGTATACGCCGCGGCACTCCAGGGCTCCCTTTCCGGCTTCCAGGAAGAGATGACTCCGAGCAGCACCGTCGACGATGTGCCCACCACGTTCCGCTTTGGCAACCAGCGGTATACTCCGGGCAATTTCGGGCAGAAGTTCTATGGCCGCGTCACTCTCCGTGAGGCTCTGGCCCATTCTATGAACGTAGCCACCATCAAAGTCGCGGAAAAGACCGGCTATAACCGCGTGGTGACTCTTGCTCAGAACGCCGGATTGAGCGAGGACATCCGCCCGACGCCTGCCGTCGCCCTTGGCGCATATGAAGCGACTCCGCTCGAGATCGCCGGGGCATACACGATCTTCGCCAACCACGGCATGTACATGAAGCCGACCTTCCTATCCAGCATTCAGCTTCCGGACAAGACGCAAGGCGCCATCCCGGACCGCCAGTCGCACTCAGTCCTCGATCCGCGCGTTAGCTTCTTAATGGTGGATATGCTCGAAGAGGTCGTCCGTAGCGGTACGGCCGCGCGCGTGCGATCTCTCGGCCTGACCGCCCCCGTCGCCGGCAAGACCGGGACTTCGCGCGATGGATGGTTCGCGGGTTTCAGTTCCGGCCTGCTCTGCATTGTATGGGTGGGGTACGACGACAACCGGGAACTGGGCCTGGAAGGCGCGAAATCCGCTCTGCCTATCTGGACCGAGTTTATGAAGCGCGCCGTTCGCTACCCGCAATACGCGCACGCTTTCACCGGGCCCCCGGCGGGCATCGCCACGGTGAACATCGATCCCACTACCGGGCAACTCGCCGGCCCTAACTGCCCGGTAACCCGGAAAGATTACTTCATCGAAGGCACCGAACCCGCCGTGGAATGCGTCCTCCACAACGTTCCTCCGCCGGACCCCGCAGTCGAGCCGGAGGGGACTCTCGCTTCCGAACCGCCGACACCGTAGATAAACTAAAGACAGAATGCGATTCGCTCTGCTGCTGCTGTCTTCTTGCCTGATAGCCGCTGCTGAAGACGAAATCACGAAGCGCGGCTTCGATCACTACTACAACCTGGAATACGACCAGGCCATAGCCGATTTCGAGCAGGCCGCCCGCGCGAGGCCGAATTCGCCCGAACCGCATAACAACATCGCCCAGGCGATTCTTTACCGCGAGATGTTTCGCAACGGGGCCCTCGAAAGCGAGTTGGTGACAGGCAACAATTCCTTCCTGCGCCGCCCCAAACTCAACACCACGCCGGGAACCGAGAAACTTTTTGACGCGGAGGTCCAGAAAGCCATGGATCTTGCCCAAGCGCTTTTAAACAAGAATCCGAACGACACGGCAGCTCTTTACTCTCTCGGCGTTTCGAACGGGCTCAAGTCAAATTACGACTTTCTGGTCCGAAAAGCCTGGAAGGACGCCCTGCGCGAAGCCACCGGCGCGCGCAAGCTTCACAGTCGGGTCACCGAGCTCGATCCTTCCAATTACGATGCCCGGCTGATTGAGGGTGTTCACGAGTATGTGGTCGGCAGCCTGCCCTGGTTCTACCGCTCGCTCGGCTTCCTGGCGGGCTACCATGGCGATAGGGAGCTCGGCATCCGCACACTGGAAGAGGTGGCGCGCCAGGGCCGTGCCAACAAGACGGATGCGGAGGTGCTGCTGTGCGCGCTCTACCGTCGCGAACAAATGCCGCGCAAAGCGATTCCTCTGCTATCCGATCTCGTCACGCGTTACCCGCGCAGCTATCTCCTGAAGTTCGAGCAGGCGCAGATGTATAGCGCGATTGGCGACAAAACGAATGCGCTCGCGACTCTCGACCGCATTGCCGAGTGGAAGCGCGCGCAAACCCCCGGCTTCGCGAATGTCCCGTGGGAAAAAATCTATTACGAAGTGGGCAACGTGCAGTTCTGGTACAGAGATTTCGGCCCGGCGCTCGAGAACCTGAAGAAGGTCACCGTATCAACTAAGGATCTCGACCTCAACACAGGCGTTCTAGCATTCATGCGCCAGGGCCAGATCTATGATATGACCAACCGTCACGAACTGGCAAAAGCGGCTTATCAGAAGGCCATCGATTTTGCGCCGCAGGCGGAAGCGGCGAAGGAAAGTAAGCGGTATATTTCAAACCCGTACAAACGGGCCACGTAAACTCTTAATAGCGGGACTTCTGCCTATCCCGCAACCGGCCGCGTAAACCCCGGGAACTGCAGCGGACGCGAAGCCGGCAGTACTCTGCCGCCGTTCTTCATTTTCCGCAAATCCAGAAGCACCCGCGCCGTTTCCCGCCGGGAGTGCTTGACCATGGAGTCTTCCAGCAGAACACAACCCCAGAGGAGCGTCACCATAACAGCAATCCATGCCAGGCCTTCTCCCGTTATCTTCGCGATTGCCATGCGTGTCATTCTCCTATGACGAAACCCGCGCTCGAATAGTTGGTTGCTCCACCTTGTGTTAAGCTTTTGCAAACTTTCATCCAGGCACGAGAAGCTAGCAAAATCATACACTTGCGGGCGAAATGCCTGTGCCATTTCGTCACACTGGGCGGAGCGGCTATTTGCCGTAGCTGATATGCCAGACCTTCTTGCCTCCATCGTCCGACACCAGAAGGCTGCCATCCGCCATTTCGCAGATCCCTACCGGGCGGCCCCACACCTGTTTCGACTCGGGAGCGATCATCCAGCCGGTAAGGAAATCCTCACGCGGCCCTGACGGCTTTCCGTTTTGAAATGGAATGAACGCGACCGATTGCCCAACCCGCGACGAGCGGTTCCACGAACCATGGAAAGTCAGGAAGGCTCCGCCTTTGTACTTCGCCGGAAACTGTTTGCCTTCATAGAAATCGAATGCAAGCACCGCGACGTGCGATCCGAGCAGCACGTCCGGAACGATGGTCTTGGCGACCAAGGCCTGCCGCTCGCCCTTACGCCGCGGATCTTCATGCGGACCGATGTAGGCATATGGCCACCCATAAAACCCGCCCGGCGTAACGTGCGTGAAGTAATCCGGCACCAGGTCGTCGCCCAGAGCATCGCGTTCCTGCACGGCGGCCCACAAAGTGTCCGTTCCCGGATACCAGTGGATGTCCACGGGGTTGCGCATACCCGCGGCGTAAATCTCGTGGCCGCTCCCATCCACGTTGTACCGGTTGATGGCGGCGCGGCGCGGGTCCTCGCCCGCATCCACATTCGAACCGGAACCCACCGCGACGTACATCTTCTGGCCCTGGCGATCGAACTGGATCGCGCGCGTCCAGTGGCCTTCGCTCAGGCCTTTAAGGGACACCACCTCTTCGCCTTTGCCTGCTGTCCTGCCCTCCGCGTCATAGGGGAACCGCTTCACCGATTCCGTCTCCGCCACGTACAGATAGTTCTTATAAAACGCCATCCCGTACGGCCGGTCGAGCCCGCTAATCAACGTCTTGCGGACCGCCGCGCGTCCATTCGGGTAGATGTAAATCTTTCCGCCCGAGTCCGCTGGATTGGCTCCCCCGACCGCCGCTGCGCGCGCGTGTTCGCCGCTCTCCGCCAGCAGGATGTCTCCATTCGGCGCACGGAGCAGATACCTGGGCATTTGAAAGCCGGATGCCCATTCTTCCACATGGAAACCAGCTGGAACCTTGAGCGAAGCTCCCGCCGGTCGGGGCACCACGTCCGGGTGGTTATCCGCGGATGGCGTGGCGAACGGAGGCGGCAAAGTAAAGCTGTTCTTGTTCTCCGCCATGCCGACCAACAGCAAACCCATAGCTATCAGCGGGAGAAATTGCCTTCTCATACTTGAATCTGATGCAAGCCATAGGCATTCGCGTCCTTCAAACTGTTAATTTCGATACGTTCGCGGATCTAATGTACCCGGTAATGGTGAGTACCTTGCCAATGTGCCTTCCAGTGGTGAAACGTGAGTGCGAAGCTAAAGGCTTAATGTCGAGCGAAGAACAAGTGGGCAGCACTGGTGACAAGCAGTCGGGCCGTTGTGAAGAGGCTGTTCGCCTCCGTGAAGCACTTCTTGCCGCAATCCGTGACCTGAACGGCCTTAATACGCAGCAGATGCAGTCCCTGATCGATGAGGATCCGGATTTCTCCCGCTTCGATCTCTTGGTCCATATGGCCAACGAAAAAAAAGATCAAGCGAAATACGCCCTGCTCCAACACCTTGAAACTCACCGCTGTGAGGAGATTTGAACAGTGACGTTAACCAGAGAAGATCGCGAACGAATTAACGACAGCCGTTTGAAGATTCAGTCCATCGCGAACACGTTGAATGCGATGAATCCTGACAAGATTCCCGAATACAGGGACATTCAAAATTGCCTGGAGAACGCCGAGGACAGTTTGAACCATGCGCTCCGCAAATCGAGCGCCGAGCCGAAGTTGCCGTCTGAATAACGCATGTACCTCAGCAAATCACAATCACTTCGAGCGTACGTGGCCCGTGCACGCCCTTGATCCGCGTCATCTCGATATCAGAAGTCGCTGAGGGTCCTGAGATAAACGTCGTCACCCGCGCTCCGGTGCGCGACAGCACCTGGATGGCTTCCGGCGCCGTTTCATAAATCTGGTTGCGCCCCACCAGGCATAAATGATAATCCGGTACCAGGCTCAAAGCCCGCCTGCCCTGATACAACCCGTCCTGAAGCACGATCGTCCCCGTCAGTGCGATCGCCAAGGTACATCCCGTAATCACCCCGTCACACTGGTCAAGGGCCTCGTAGGTAAGTTCGTGGTCCCACACGAACTCGAACCCCTTCGGTAGCGAGGCCTCCGGATAATCGGGCGGCACTACAATGCGGCGCTTCCCGCGCGCACTGAGCGCTGCCGCGATAGTTGCCACCACTTGATCCTTGCCGCAAGTGTGCAGAACGCCGTCGTAGTCGTGAATCCGATCGGCAAACAGCTGCAGTTTTCCCTCGAAATCGAGTGCGCCCTCCCGCTTGTATTCACGCGGAAGAGCCGCGTACCTCTCCGCGTAATCGGGTTCCGCGCCGCCCGTCGCGCTGCGCACCCGAGCCAGAATGTCGTTCCGCGCCTCGCTCATTTACGCTCGCTCCACCATTCGCGGAAAGACTGCTTCGGTACGGGCATCAGATCGCGCACCGACGTCCAACCAGCCAGCATGCCGGGAAGTGAATCGATGACGCCATCGTGCTCGAACGGCTTCTGCCCGATGCGCGCCACTTTCTGCGCCATTTCGAGACGCCCCGCATCCCCAAACAGAAACGCAGCGGCTTTCATCGCCACCCGCTCCGTTAGCGGCGCGTGCCCGTCCT
>JAOAPQ010000763.1 GCA_025462965.1 Bryobacterales bacterium | reverse complement strand
TCAGATGTCCGGTGGCGCCGCCCAGATCGGCGATTTTCCGAAAACCACTCAGATCGAAGGCTCGCACGACTTCCGGCGAGCTGAGCACGCCGAAGCCGTGCATGCCCATGATGAAGGTTCGCATCTTTTCCGAAGTGGGGAAAAAGCTATCGAACAGCGGCCCGGAGGAGCCGAACGTCTGCCCCCACCGGTGCGAGCCTTCGCGCACCGCGTCCTCCAGGTGCGACCAGAGCGGCAACAGGACATCGTTCGAATACTGGATATAGCCGTTCATGCAGAGTTCGCTCGATGGGACCAGGTAGGCGGACGCCGCTTCGGTATTCGCGAATGCCGCGCCTTCCCGCCGGAGGAGACCAAGTCCGGTGCACGCTTCGAGCAGCCGTCCGGTGGCTTCCAGGTCGCTTCCCAGACGGTTGGCGACATCGCCGGCTGTAGCCGGTCCTGAGGCGAGTATCTCGAAGACGCCAAGCGAGACCGCGGCGAACATCGTCTTCGAGCGCCGGAAGGCTTCGATCAGGTCCAGGATGACAGCGGGATCCGGCATATGGGTCATGTATCCGATTGTAATGGTGGATTGACTGCAAGCTCTTGTTACAGTGGACTCGTGCGGCCAAGCAAGAAAGCGTTGTTCAGCAGGACGACCCTGATGCCGAACCGCAGCGATTTCATCTGGCTCGGCTCGGCATTAGCCGCGCTGCTCGTCATCATAGGGCTTTGCTTTGCGAGTTGGCAGCAGGTCATCACAGCGAACGCGAATGTCACCCGCACCCAGCAGTTAATCCAGGACATCACGCAAGTCCGTTCGCTGGTGACCGACGCGGAAACCGGCCAGCGCGGTTTCCTGCTCACGGACGATCTGAAGTATCTGGAGCCCTATGAGCAGGCGGTCGGTCAGCTACCGTCGCAGCTAGCCAAGCTTCACGGCCTGGCGGGCACGGATCCGGAACTTTCGCGGGATGTTCGCGACCTGGAATCCCTGGTCAACGCCAAGGTCGCGGAGATGAAAAAAACGATTCAACTCCGCATGGACAGGGGCATCGGCGAATCGGTCGACCAGGTTAAGGCCGGACGCGGCCGCCAGTTGATGAACTCGGTCCGGGTCCTTACCACCCACATGGAGCAGGAAGAAGCCGTTCACCTCAATCAACGCTCGAGCTCCGCCGAACGCAAGTCGAGCATTGCGGGGATCGTGACAATGGCGGCCAGCATCGGGCTCTTCTTCATTGTGGCGTTCACGAACCTGCGGCTCAAACGCGAGAAGGATGCGGCGCTGGTTGCGAGCCAGGCGAAGAGCACCTTCCTGGCGAACATGAGCCATGAGCTGCGCACGCCGCTCAACGCGATTATCGGGTATAGCGAAATGCTCGAGGAGGAGGCGACCGACTCGGGTAACAGCGCCATCGTTGGCGATCTTCAGAAGATTCGCGGGGCGGGCAAGCACCTGCTGGAACTCATCAACTCCGTGCTCGATCTCTCGAAGATCGAAGCAGGCAAGATGGATTTGTATCTGGAGACTTTTTCCATCGCGGCGATCGCGGATGAAGTGATGTCCACCGTGCAGCCGGTGGCGCAGAAGAATTCGAATCTTCTTCTGAAGACCTGCCCGGTCGACATCGGGTCGATGCACGCCGACCTGACGAAAATCCGCCAGAGCCTGCTGAACCTCCTCTCGAACGCCTGCAAGTTTACGCAGAACGGCACGGTTTCGCTTTCCATCACCCGGGAGGTGGTGGAGGGTTCGGAATGGATTGATTTCGCGGTGCAGGATACGGGCGTCGGCCTCACGCAGGAGCAGATCGACGGCCTCTTCGAAGCATTCACGCAGGCGGACCCTTCCACCACGCGAAAATTCGGCGGGACGGGGCTGGGCCTCGCGATCACGCGACGCTTCTGCCAGATGATGGGCGGCGATATCCGCATTCAGAGCCAGCCCGGTAAGGGTTCTACGTTCACGCTGCATCTGCCGGCCAACATCGTGAGCCGCAAAACAAGGGTGAGCCAGGTGGAGCCGGGAGAGGCGAAGCCCGCGAGCGAGAATCCCGAGATCGCGACCGTACTGGTGATCGACGACGACCCCTCGGTACACGAGCTCCTGCGCCGCTCCCTGGCCCGTAGCGGCTACCGCGTGGAAGGTGCGCTAAACGGCGAAGAGGGATTGCGCATGGCGCGCCGGCTGCATCCCGACGCGATCACGCTGGACGTGATGATGCCGGGCATGGATGGGTGGACCGTACTGTCACGGCTGAAGTCGGATTCCGACCTCGCGCACATCCCCGTGATCATGCTGACTATCGTGGACGAGAAGAACCGCGGGTACTCGCTGGGCGCAGCGGATTATGTGACCAAGCCGATTGAGCGCGAACGCCTGGCGCAGGTACTGATGCGCTATCGGCACACCACACCCAACGAGGCGCTTGTGGTTGAAGACGACCCGACCTCACGCGAGATGATACGGCGCATGCTGGAGAACGACGGGTGGAAGGTGGCGGAGGCCGCGAACGGCCGCGAAGCTTTGGACCAGGTGCAACGGCATGCGCCCGGCGTGATCCTGCTTGACCTGATGATGCCGGAGATGGACGGCTTCGAGTTCATCCACCAGCTTCGGCAGAAGGACGAGTGGAAGCTGATTCCCATCATCGTTGTGACGGCGAAGGATCTCACGCCGGAAGAGCGCGTCGAGCTGAACGGGCACGTGAGCCGCGTGCTGCAGAAGGGATCGTACAAGCGGGATGAACTGCTGGACGAGGTGAGCCGGTTGGTGGTCACCCGGATCGGCAAATAGGCCGGCGCTCGCTGGTCGCATGCGGCAGTTGATCGTACGTCCGGGCGCTATCGGGGATTTCATTGTCGCGCTGCCTGCAATGGAGCACCTGCGCGCCGCGTATACGGAGGTCTGGACGGCGGGAGTGAATGTTCCGCTAGCGCGGTTCGCCGATCATGCCCGGCCTATCGTGACGACGGGGCTCGACAGGCTGGGGATCGTGGATGCTCCCGAAGTCATCGAGCGGCTTCGGTCGTTCGATTCGATCGTGTCCTGGTATGGGGCGAACCGGCCGGAGTTCCGCGAGTTAACGGCTTCGCTGGGGCTTCCGTTTACGTTCCATGTCGCGCTCCCGGCGGACCCGGGCACGCACGCGGCAGACTTCTTTCTTTCGCAGGTGGGCGGGGAAAGGGGTGGCATTCCGCGCCTCGAGTTGCCGCCGGTGCCGCGCGAGGATTTCGCGGTGATCCATCCCTTCTCCGGCAGCGCGCGGAAGAACTGGCCGCTCGAACGCTTCCAGGAACTCGCGCAGCGGCTTCAGCGCCGGATGCCGGTTCGGTGGTGCTGCGGGCCCGAGGACGAACTGCCCGGGGCCGTGCGCATTGCGAACCTCTACGAGCTGGCTTGCTGGTTGAGCACGGCGCGAATCTTTATCGGCAACGATTCCGGCGTGACACATCTCGCCGCGGCGGCTGGCACGCCAGTTGTCGTGCTTTTCGGCCCGACGGACCCCGGTGTTTGGGCACCTCGGGGGCGCAATGTGCGAGTGATCGCACGCGCCGCAATGAGCGATCTGCCGCCGGACGAGGTTGAGCGCGCGATAGGATAAGCCCAATGCGTACGGTGCTTTTGCCCGCATTTTCCGGGTCGCCAGCGCGTACGTCAACTCGTATACTCAGACCATGGCCGCACTCGTTGAACCGGTCCAGCATCCTCCCGCTCCCGAACTCCACGACCTGCGCAGCCTGCGCGCCCAGGATCTCAACGAGTTACTGGGGGAGGAGGAATCCATCTGGCGGGAAGCCCTGGATTGGGATTTCGAGAAATCGGCCGCCCTCGTGCGTAAATTTGTCGATCTTCACGCCCTGAACGGGACCGCCCTGGTGAGCGAAGGGGGTGTGATCGGGTACTGCTATTACGTTGTGGAGGACCAGAAGGGGCTGATTGGGGATCTGTTCATGCGGCGGGCGTTTCAGACCGCGGCGCTCGAACAGCGCCTTCTGAATGCCACGCTCGATGAATTGATGGGGACTGGCTTGGTGAATCGCATCGAGAGCCAGCTGATGCTTTTGCGCTCCGGGGTGGACGACTCGGTGAGCGGCGCCCGCTATTTCCGCTCGTACCCGCGTGACTTTCTCATGCTCGACGTGCCTCCCAGCCTGACGCTCGGGGTGCGGCGGCTCTCCACGCGTCTGACCATAGAGCGCTGGACCGAGCCGCATCAGGAACTGGCCGCACAGCTGATCGCGACCACGTACCGGGGGCATGTCGACAGCGAGATCAACGACCAGTACCGTTCGGTGAGCGGGGCGCGCAAGTTCCTGTACAACATAGTCCAATATCCCGGCTGCGGAACATTTTTCAGACCGGCTTCCGTCGCGGCGTTCGTCCGGCAGAGCGGCGAAATGTGCGGAATGTGTCTCGCGAGCATGGTGAGTGAGCACTCGGGGCATATCACGCAGATTTGTGTCTCGCCCGAATGGCAGGGCGAAGGGCTTGGTTATGAACTGCTGCGCCAGTCGATTGAGTTGCTGCGGTCAGCCGGCTGCCGGAAAGTCAGTTTAACGGTCACGTCGGAGAACCGCGCCGCCATGCGCCTTTATCGCAGCGTAGGTTTCCGTCCCGCACTTCACTTCGCGGCGTATGTGTGGGAAGGCTGGTAGCGATTACCGTTGAACGCGTCCGGAACCGTCGCCCTTCAGCAGGGTGTTTACTTCGTCGACGGTAAAGCGGTTGAAATCGCCCGGAATCGAATGCTTCAGGCACGAAGCGGCCACCGCGAATTCAAGCGCCTCCTTGTTTGAGCCAAGAGCGAGAATCCCGTAGATGAGACCGCCGGCGAACGAATCGCCGCCGCCCACACGGTCCACGATGTGCGTGATTTCGTAGTGGCGGCTGACCAGGAACTCCCGGCGGTCGTTCATGCAGGCCGACCATCCATTGTGCGAAGCGCTCTTCGATTCGCGCAGCGTGACGGCAATGCTTTGGAGGTTCGGGTACTCGGCCAGTACCTTATCGGTTAACTTCCGGTACTGGGCGTGGTCGAGTTTACCGGAATGGACGTCCACATCGACTTGGATGCCGAGCGCCATCTGGCAATCTTCTTCGTTGGCAATGGCAACGTCGACATGTTTCATCAATTCGCGCATTACTTCGGCGGGTTCCTTGCCGTATTTCCAGAGATTCTTGCGGTAATTCAGGTCGCACGAGACGGTTAGACCGTGGTTCCGGGCTTCACGCACGGATTCCAGGGCGAGCTCCGCCGCCGATGCGCTGATCGCGGGCGTGATGCCGGTGATGTGGAACCAGCCTGCGCCCGCGAATATTTGGGCCCAAGAGAAATCGCCGGGCTTCGCCATGGCGATCGCGGAGTAGTCGCGGTCGTAGACGACTTTCGAGGCGCGCTGGTTGGCGCCGGCCTCGACGAAGTAGATGCCCAGACGCCCCTTCGCGCGCGCGATGTGCGTGGTATCGACATTGAACTTGCGCAGCTCAGCCACGACGGAGTCGGCGATGGGGTTGGACGGGAGCACGGTCACGTAGGACGCCGGCAAACCGAACCCGGCGACCGTGACAGCGACGTTCGCTTCCCCGCCCCCGAATGTAGCTACGAATTGGGGGCTTTGCAGGAAGCGCTCGAAACCGGGAGGCGCGAGCCGAAGCATGATCTCGCCGAAAGTGACGACAGTCTTTGGAGTGGGCAACTTATTGGTTTATCACGTTTGAACCGGCAGCTGAACCCGACGGGAAATTCATGCGGTCGCCAGGCGAGATCCGTGCGTAATATGCGGTGTGGACCTGGAACAGCTGGTGCGGGAGCATCAGCAGATGGTTTTCAGTCTGGCGTACCACTTCCTGCGGGACCGCGCGCGGGCGGAGGATCTTGCCCAGGACGTTTTTCTGCTCCTGCACCAGAAGCTCCATGAGCTGGAATCGCCGGGGCATGTGAAGTTCTGGCTGCGCCGGGTGACGGCGCACCGCTGCATTGATGAATCGCGCCGGCGGAAACTGCGAAACGGCCCGGACCTCGAGAGTCTGCCGGAGCAGGGCGCCATGGCGCCAGACGACGATTTTCTGCGGGCCGGTGCGCTGCGAAAACTAGTCGCGTCGCTGCCCGAGGAAGCCCGGCTGGTGGTGATTCTGAGGTATCAGGAAGATCTGGAGCCAATGGAAATCGCGGAAATTCTCAACATTCCCCTGGGTACGGTGAAGAGCCGGCTGCACCGCGCGCTGGCAGTCTTGCGGTGGAGGCTGGAACACACGAAACACAAGGTGGCGCAATGAACGACGATCTTGAATCCGAACTGCGGAACGCGCTACGGCGGAAGCAGCCGTCGCGCGACTTGATGCCGGCGATACCGCGTCCGGCACGGAACTGGTGGAAGCTGGCAGCCGCCGCGGCGGCGGTGGCAGTGGTTGCGCCTATCGGCGGCGGCGTCTATAGGGCACACGAACAGCGGAAGGCAAAGGATCAACTGGTGTTCGCCTTGCGCCTTACCGCGGTGAAGCTCCAGCGCACAAGGGCGCAGATGCAGACAATTCAAATGGAAAAATTTCAATGAGACTGATGTGTGTCTTTTTCTTCCTCGCCGCGCTGTGTTCCGGCCAGATGTTGGATTTGAAGTCCCTGGATCGTTTTGCCTCGAAGGCGAGCGACACGGTCGACGTACATCTGGAGGGGCCGATGCTGAAGATGGCGGCGGGTTTTCTTTCCGGTGACAAAGCGGACGAGGCCCAGGTAAAAAAAATCGTGGAAGGGCTCACTGGCGTATACGTCAAGAGCTTCGAGTTCGCGAAGAGCGGCGAGTTTACGGATGCCGATCTGGACGGAATTCGCTCTCAGCTGAAGCCGCCGGTCTGGTCGCGCATTGTGAGCGTCAAGAGCCAGAAGGACGGCGAGAGTTCCGAGGTGTACATGCGTGCGACGGGCAAGGACCAGGTCGGCGGCCTTGCGGTGATTGCGCTCGACGCGAAGGAACTGACCGTGGTTCAAGTGCTGGGAAGCATCCGGCTCTCGGACCTGGGAGCTCTGTCCGCGATTCCGGGGATCCCCGACGTGCGAATGGGACCGCGCCAAAAGGAGGAGAACAAATGAAGCTTGCTGTTCTGCTACTGATTCCCGCCGTGATGGCCGCTCAAACCGCGGAAGAAATCATGGCGCGTGTGGCCGAGAACCAGAGCCGCGCCGAGGACGCGCGGGCCTCTTTCGTATATCACGAGAACCTGCTGGTGCGAATGAAGCGAGCGAATGGGAAGCTGGCGCGCGAAGAGATCCGCGATTATACTGTCACTCCGACCCCCACCGGCGTGAAGCGTGAAATGGTTCACTTCGCCGGGAAATACGGGCTACACGGCAAAGAGTACGATTTCGCGACGCCGGGCTACGAATACAAAGGCATGGACATTGATGCGGGTGTCGCAAAGGATCTCGCCGACCATTTTGGAAGAAGCAGACAGTCCAAGGACGGCATCGGCCGCGACCTGTTTCCGCTAACGCAGCGGGGGCAAGAGGGCTATGCATTTCATTTGGAGAGCCGGCAGAAATACAAGGACAGGGATGTGTTCCGCATCACGTTCAAGCCGGCGGAAAAGGACGGCCGGCGCATTTGGGCCGGGGAAGCGCTAATCGACGCAGCGGAATACCAGCCCGTTCTGGTGACCACGCATTTTGCGCGCGGCATACCGGCGGCGGTCAAGATCATTGCCGGGACGAACATCTCGCAGATGGGCTTCAAGATTAGTTACCAGAAGTTGGACGATCGTCTCTGGTTTCCCGCCAGCTACAGCGGCGAGTTGCGCGTGCGCTTTCTCTTTGTTTATGCGCGAAGCATTTCGATCGGGGCGATCAATTCGGACTTCAAGAAGACCGATGTGCGCACGGAAATCGCTTTTCAATAACTCATGGAACCACTGCCGCCACGTCCACTCCAAAACTCGCATCCATTGAAGGTAAACCTTCAAACGGCAGGAACGTGGTGGCGGGCGGATGGGCCGCATCGAAAAACTCCAGATGAATCTTCCGGACACGTTCGGCCATGGAGTTCGAAAGCGGATAAAAACTCGCCATCACGACGTGCTTCGTGGACGACCCCAGCGGCTCGAGCGCTTTGTCCAAACGGCGGAACGCCAACCGGGCGGCATTATCATCAAAACCGAACGCCAGCTGGGTGCCGGTGAATGCAAGCTTCGGCGCGGTTACGGCGACGGAGTTCGGGCTGCTCCCGGCGGAACCGTCGAGCCGGGCGGTCGCTTCGCATTGCACGATGCTTCGCGGAGTGGCGCGCTGCATTTCCACCACGTCGACGGCGGCGCGTGGATATTTTGCCGCCATCAAGCTGAAAAGTTTGGGCGCATCGTCCAGCGAAGTGGTGAAGCAGGTCACCCCCAGCATATCTCCCTGGCCGAGGCTGGCAAGCGATTTCTCGGCAAGCGGCAGCATCGGCTGAAGCGGCTTGTCAGAGGAGGCGGCCTGGCCGCCGATAAAGAGAATCCCTGCCGGGTTCACCTCTTTTTTCGCCACTGAAATGGATTCCAGGACGACCTGGGCCCCTTCGAGAGGAAGCGCGCCCGC
>JAOAPQ010000742.1 GCA_025462965.1 Bryobacterales bacterium | reverse complement strand
GTCGCGGATGCCTATCGGGCGCTAGAGGCGGGTGCCCGCGGCAAAGTGCTCGTGCTTCCCAAGCTCTAGTTGGCTGTTTGGGAAGTTCGCTTGTATCTGTTGATGCGGTTGTGACGGCGGGGTCGCGGCTGCATTTTTACCGGGCCGTTACTCATTGCATACCAGGCGTTGTGGGAACAGAGGGTCTTGTACTTCGAGGAAGATACGTTTGCTGGAACCGCTGACGGTCCCGGTTGAACGGTACCTAGAGGCAGCCTTAAGACGCCGGCACCACGGCGCCAGTTGCGATCGTGCGCGCGGGACGACGGTGTCGTCCTTGGGTCGACGCGCTTCGTGCTTCGTGTGTGCCTTCACGCCGACGCGCGCAATCAGCGTTCAATGGCCACCATCGAACGCATTGGCGGTAAGTTTGAAGGCACACCCCACTCCCGGCCGCTGACTTCACCCCACGGGACTCCGCGCGCTATGAGTGGTCCGATGCGAAACAGCGTCTAAATTAGTTGCTCCGTCGGATATAGCTTCAAAATTTTGAGATGCTTTCTAACGGGAGGAACGCATGAATAATTGGACGCGAAGAGGATTTCTCGGATCGGTCTCCGGGGTAGCGGCCGCAACGTCGCTTGCGGCTCAGCAGAAGGGCAGCACGCCGCTCGCCGAAAAGCGGACCGGGCATGGACCGATCAAAATCACAGACCTCAGGTGCGCAATTATCGGACGGAACCCGGTAGTTCGAATCGTCACCGATCAAGGCATCTCCGGGTACGGTGAAGCCGAATCCGCCAAGCCCTATCTCAAGCCGATGGTGCTGTTTTATAAGGACTATCTTCTGGGCGAAGACCCAACGGACGTCGAGCGGGTGATGCTGAAGATCCGACGCCTTGGTGCGTTCAAGCCGTGGGGTTCGGCAGTGAGCGCGATCGAGATAGCTCTCTGGGACATCGCAGGGCAGGCAGCCGGAGTACCGGTATATAAACTCCTGGGAGGGAAGATCCGGGACCGCGTCCGCGCCTACAACGGAGGCGTCCGCTTCCCTATGACCGGCCAAACGCCACAGGACTATGCCGAGAACATGGCGAAAATGAAAGCAGCCAAAGAGGGTTTCACCCTGATCAAACAGGCAGTCGGCTTTCATAATCCGGCGATGATGCGCGCCACGCCTAACGCTTGGTACGACGACCCGAGGACCGGAGCATCGCACCCCGATCGCGGTCTCATGACGGAACGCGGCCTCGCGCATGTCGTCGCCTGCGTCGAAGCCATGAAGAAGGTCCTGGGCGATGAAATCGGGCTCGCGCTTGACTGCGGACCAGGCTGGACAGTAAAGGATGCGATCACGTTTGCGCGAGCGCTCGAACCACTCCACATCACGTGGCTCGAAGACCTGATCACGGGCGACTATACGCCTTACCCCAACGCCGAACTCTTCCGGGAGGTAACGCAGAGTACTTCGATCGCGATTCACACCGGAGAACAGATCTACCTCCGGCAGAACTTCAAGGACCTGATCGAAAAACAGGCAGTCAATATTGTCGGCCCCGACCCGGAAGATGTCGGCGGGTTGGCGGAAATGAAGTGGATCGCGGAATACGCCGATCTCCACGGCATCCTCATGGCTCCCCACGGGATTTTCGATGGGCTGATAGGACTCGCGGCGCATGTTCAGTTAGGGGCCGCTTTACCGCAGAACTATATCGCGTTCGAGTATCCGGTGGGCCAGCCTGAGTGGTGGTATCAGATTGTCGACGGGTTGCCGGACCCGATCATGAAAAATGGCTTCATCGACGTTTGGGACCGGCCGGGTCTCGGTGTCACGTTCAATGTTCCGGCGGCCAAATCGCACCTGGCGGACGAGGATCGCCACTTCTTCGACTGAAACGAGGATCGTCCCAGGACGACCAGGCCGCGACAAACCGGGTGAAGCCGACCCGCAACGACTCGGACCACGTCGTCATTGACCTCAGGCTCACTCAGGCCCCTTGACAATTGGTTTCCAGCGCGGGAACCACTTGCGCTATCCGGCCACGAAAAACACCTTGGATACCGACTGCGGCGCGTTTCGAATCAGGTATCGGCGCATTCGCCCGTGCCAACTTTCAACCGTGAAGCGCTGATTCGAGCGTTGCGGACCGATCAGGCCGGGGAAGCACGCTTCCGGAGTTTCTGGCAACTTCATGGCGTTCGGGAGTTGTCAGGTACGATGTCGATTTCGCGGCCCGAACCGTTGCATACTACGGCTGCAACGGGGAGGAATACGTCTAAGCGTATCCAGCGGCCCAGATCGATTCGCGCAAATGGCGGCGCTTCTACAACGACCGGCGCTCGGAACCGAAGTCATGCGTAGCCGGTTTCGCTGGTGACGACCACTATTTCTTGACGGTTATCGTGGCGGCCCCGGCAAAGGGCGCGCTGCCTACGGCGCCGTTGATTGGATAATCGCCATCCGGGAAATCGGCCGGGACTTGAAACGCCAACTGGTACAACCCCGCGTACCCGGGGGCGAGCGCCGCGCCGTAAACAGTGGCTTTCGTTGCCAAAACAGTGATTGTGGGAAGCGAAAGGGTGGAGTATGGGCCTCCGGAAACTTGCACTCCGATGGGCGCAGCGGGTGAAGTTGGCCCCATGCCTGTTCCCCACAGGACGATCACTTCGCCCGGCTTGGCGGGAATCGTAGCGGCTCCCGCAAAGGTCCCGGCTTTGGCTGCCCAACTGAAATCCGAATGCGTCGCCACGGGCTGGTTATTGGGCCACATGAAGAAGGCCGGCATGTACGTCGAAGAGAGGACCGAAAAAGCTGCGCTGGCGCCGGCAGGTGTGGTAATCGTGACCGGCAGGACGCCTGTCGCGAGATCAAAAGGCGTCAGCACGTTGATCTGCGTGGGGCTGATGTATTGCGCGTAAACCGGCCGGCCCCCGATGGTGACGGCGATGTTGTCGAGGGTAGTGGGCAGCAGCCCCGCGATGATGGCTTTGTCCCACAGATCCGTTTGCGAAGACAGGTTCGTGCCGCGAATCGTAACCCATGAATTGGGCGCGATTCCCGCCTGGAAGCTTGCTCCGTTGACCACGCCAGTGATGACGGGCAGCGCCGAAGGCGGCGTGGCGCGGGGCGTAACCTTGTGCACGTAGCCGAGCGAATTGGTGAGATAGACGTTGCCTGCCGGATCAACGTTCACAGACCAGATGTTGCCCAGCAGAGCGGTTGTCGCCGGGATGTTATCGGGGGGCGTCTTGCCGCCTCCTCCGGCAACGGTGCTCACGGTGCCGTTCGGTTCCGCCATCAGGACACAGTCGGCCGATTCATTGGCGATATACAGGTTGTCGCTCGCGTCGATCGCAATTCCGACAGCCCGGCCGATATCGGCGCCCGCGGCTGGAACGGGTGTCGTGTTACACACGCCGAATCCTCCACGGAGGATGGTGTTGATGACGCCGTTGTTATCCACCTTCCGGATGGCGTTGTTGCCGAAATCAGCAACATAGATGTTGCCCTGAGAGTCCACGGCAACATCGGTGGGGTTATTCAACTGAGCATTGAGGGCCGGTCCGCCGTCGCCCAGGGCGGGTCCGTTGCCTCGACCAACGATGGTGGTGATAACTCCGCTCGTATCCACTTTGCGAACGCGCCCGTTGCCTGTATCTGCAATGTAGATGTTGCCACGCGAGTCCAGGGCCACACCGGTCGGAGCCTGGAGCTTGGCGGAAGTCGCGAGTTCGCCGTCGCCAGAAAAGCGAGGGTTCCCGAGCCCGCCGGAGCCGGCGACAGTCGTGATCACTCCCGCAGTGCTGACTTTGCGCACGCGATTCGTGCCGGAATCGGCAACATAGAGATTGCCGTTGGCGTCGACGGCGAGGCCGATATGGGAGTTGGCCGGAAAGGTGAACCCAGCGGATGTGGCGGCGCCGCCTTCCGCGATACTTCCGGGGACTCCACCTCCTGCGTACGTGGCGATGTTGCCGGTCGAGGCGGTCACTTTGCGGACGCGCTTGCTAACCGTGTCCGCGACATACACGTTACCGGAGCTATCGGCGGCGACGCCCGCCGGGAATCCAAGGCCCGCGCTGGTGGCAGGTCCTCCATCGCCGGT
>JAOAPQ010000880.1 GCA_025462965.1 Bryobacterales bacterium | reverse complement strand
GTTCGATGGAATCATCGACGAACACGTGTTTAAGACCACGGTTGGGAGGCTGATTGAGAAAGCGAAGGCCGCCAGCTTCACCGGTCAGGTTCGTGTGTTTGGAGAGATAGTGAATTTGCTCTGGATGACGAACCCCAAAGCCACTCAGCGCCTCGAAGAACTGTGGGACGACCTTATTACACTCCACTCGGTGCCGCTTTTGTGCGCATATGCGCTAGGCGGGAGCAGGCCCGACGTGCTCCCTGACTCTTTGCTGGCGTGTCATTCGCAAGCTGTGGCTTGAAAGCGTCGGGTCAGAACGCGGCGCAGACCTTCGCCGTTTCCCAAAGCACCGATTCCTGTTGGAATTTCCGTTTATAGCTCGAGATCAAAGACACAATCGAATCGCGAACGGGGGGTGTATCCGGGTGAACGAGCAGCAATACCTTGGAACGCTCCCGGCTGATCTGGCCGTTGGCGCCCTGCCATTGGCCCAGCGCTTCCCACGTGGTGAACCCCTGCGGAAACCGCAGTGTCACTTCCTGTTGCACGAAGGCCTTCCATTGTTTTTCGGTGATAGTGCCCGCCGGCCGCGCAAGACCGAAGTACAGTGTTGTGCGCGTATAGGGGATGCCCGAAGCCTCACAGCCTGGAGCGGCGTCCCGTTGCGTTTCGACCAGCAACGCGCTTCCCGGAGATGTGGCTGAAATGACGAAGAAGAGCACCAGGGCCGGCGTGGTGACCGCGCTTAGGGAAGGCATAGGGACAATGAGAGAGACTGCACTTTACCTTCCAGAAAATGCGCTCCGGCCATGCTCTCCACGGTTGCGCAATGAGAGCTGCAGGAGCGGCGAAGTCATGAAGGTGGTCACGAGCGCCATGATCACCATCATGGAAAACAGCGCGGGCGAAAGTATTCCGAGATCGAGTCCGATATTCAGAATCACCAGCTCCACAAGTCCTCTGGTGTTCATGAGAATTCCCAGCGCGGACGCGTCACGCCAGGACATGCCATTCCACCGCGCAGCGAGCATGCCGCCGCCCCACTTGCCCAGCACAGCAATGGCGATGATCGCGACACACGTGACCCACATCGACCAGCCTTGCACCAGACCGATGCGAGTGCGCAATCCCGTCAGGACGAAGAACAGCGGGAGGAGGAGCTCGACCGTCAATGGCTCGATTTTGCGCGCGACCAAGTCCGTGAACTCCTGGCGCTTCGGCATCACCACGCCGGCCATGAATGCGCCGAAGAGCGCGTGTACGCCCAGCCAATCTGTCGCGAGGCTCGAGATCAGCGCGACCAGCAACACGAGGGTGAACGCGGTGGGCGACCAATCGCGCGCGAGACGTCGGATACCGAACCACATGGACGCGAGATAGACGCACAGGAGCGCGAATACTTCCCATAGCGGTTTCTGCCCGGCTCCCGAGCGCACGAACGCAATGATAGCCGCGAGGATGAGCCATGCCGTGACGTCATCGACAGCGGCGCACGCGATCGCGACGGCGCCCAGGCGCGTCCCTTCCAAACCGCGCTCGCGCAGGATGCGGGCCAGCACGGGAAACGCCGTGATGCTCATGGCGGCGCCGAGGAAGAGCGCGAACGGCAGCAGTTGGGCATTTTCGTGCGCCAGGCCTGGGTAGAGGAACACACCGAGTCCCGCTCCGAGGGCAAACGGCGCCAGCACGCTCACGTTGCTGGTGACGAGCGCCAAGCGTCCCTCTTGCCGCAGGTGCGACAGGTCGAGGCGTAGGCCGACCAGGAACAGGAACAGCACGAGGCCGACCTGGCTCAGCGCGCCGAGCGCATCGAGCGGACCAAACCAGTCCGAGGCCAATTGACCCAGCAGGATGCCCGCGGCCATCTCGCCCACTACGGCGGGCTGCCCGATGCGGCGGAATAGCCAGCCGCCCGCGCGTGCGGCAATCAGGATCAGGACGATTTGCGCCAGCAGCATCGTGACGCTATTTCGAACGATGTTCCATCAGGCCGGAGAATCCTTCGACCACGCGCATGATGCCGGAGGTCAGGAACTTCGAACCCACCACTACCCCGAGGATCACGGGGCCGCCCAACCGCCAGTCCACCAGCACGCAGAGGCCGCTCGCCAGCAGAAGCAGGACGCCGTTGGTGAGCTTCTTCCGGGCTGCTTTCGGGCCTTGCACCTTCGCGGCGATTTTGGGCGGGTAGATTTCCGCGACCTCGCCTTCAGCGGTGCCCCGGCGGTCGTAGATCCGGCAGAAGATGGACGGAACGCGCGCCACCTGGTCGCGGCAGTAGGCTTCGGCTTCGGCAAAGTTATCGAAGAGCAGTACGGTCTCTTCTTCGGGTGAATTGGAATAGTTGCCCTCGGCCGTGCGCCATGTGCCGGTGCGGTAATCGAAGTGGAAGACCGCGAATTGGGAAGGCGCGATCAGCATGCTCCAGTGCTGGGGATTGCGCGCGGGATCGTTGATGCGGATGCGATGCAAGCTAACTACAAGCTAGCAAGGTCGCGCCGGGGGCGGAGGTGGAGATGACATGGAGCGCGTGTTGGCAAGAGATGCAGTCACGTCAGTCGCATGCACGATTTTTGGTGGATCGCCAGGTTGTCCGGGTGCACGCAGTCTCCCGTTGTCACGATGCGGAGATGTTTTCGACTGCTCCGGAGGTGAGGTACGGTTGCTTATCCGCTAGATTGAAGGGAGTTGGATTCTCACCATGGACGATGGTTCCGATGCCCATCCTCTGAGCCACGGCCGGATCCAACAGTTCATCCGCGATGGATACGTAAAGATCGAGGGGGCCTTTCCGCGCGATCTTGCCGACCAGGGCCGTTCAATCCTCTGGCGGGACATGGGCTGCGATGAGGGCGATCCAACGACCTGGACTAAAGCGGTGATTCGGCTCGGCGTGTATGAACAAGAGCCGTTTGCCCGCGCGGCCAGCACGCCGGTCCTGCACAAGGCGTTCGATCAACTTGTCGGTCCAGGGCGATGGCTGTCTCGCGCAAGTCTCGGGACGTTTCCGGTTCGATTCCCGAGCTCTGACGATCCGGGGGACGCGGGCTGGCACGTTGACACCAGCTTCCCGCCAGAGACGGCGGATCCAGGTGATTTCCTGAACTGGCATGTCAACGTGACCTCGAAGGGGCGCGCTCTATTGATGCTCTTTCTCTTCTCCGATGTAGGCGAGAACGACGCACCGACGCGCATCAGGGTCGCTTCCCATATCGATGTAGCGAGGATGCTTGCGCCCGCAGGGGAGAAGGGTCGATCGTTGAGAGAACTGGCGGTCAACGATTTTGTTGAAACCGTCAAGCGACGGGAGGTACTGGCGACAGGGGAGGCGGGTACGGTCTACCTGTGTCATCCGTTTCTGGTGCACGCAGCTCAGCCGCATCGCGGCACCCGCCCGCGCTTTCTTGCCCAGCCACCCCTTCTGCCGGCCGCACCTTTCCTACTCGATCGCGCCGACGGCGACTACTCGCCCGTCGAGCAAGCCATCAGGATTGGTTTGCGTTAAGTTTGAATTTTGCTGGGTGCTGTCACGGCCAAAGCGGCGACGCGCCCGCGGGAAAGATCGCGACGCGGATCGCGCATTTCTGCAGCCATGGACGGGCCATGCGCAGGCGGCGGCCTGGTGTCCAAACCAGCGATCGTCCCAGTGACCGACCGCCAAGTCAAAGGCCGACGGCCGCGTTCGCGCGCTGTTTGGGTTTGCAGGAACGACAGGGTCGAAAAACCCCTGGCGCTCCTGCTGGGGTGCCCGTTTTTCATCAAATTTCGCGAGCCGAAGGCCCTGGAAAACAGACCACAAAAGGCGACGGCCTGTCCCACGGAGTGTATTGGCGTGATAATATTCTCGCCAAGACGAGGTAGCGGGAGGAGTTCATTATGTTTCGCGCAAGCAACGTTTGCTTCCAGGCTGCAGTTTTAGCTATTGCACTTTCCACGCCCATTCGGGCGCAAATCAGCCAGGCGAGTTTGCAGGGGACGGTCACGGATAATAGCGGCGCCGCGGTGCGCGGCGCGACCGTCGTCATCAAGAATAGAGGCACGGACGAGAGCCGGTCCGTGACCAGCGGCGCCTCTGGCGAGTATCTGATTTCCAACCTCAATCCGGCCGACTACTCGCTGACGGTGAGCCTCCCAGGCTTCAAGACCGCGGTCGTTTCCAGTCTCGTGCTGCACACGGGTGAGCATTCAACCGTGGACACGATCTTGGAGGTGGGCGCGACGAACCAGGAAGTTACCGTGGAAGCGGTCGTGCCGCTGCTTGAGACGGCATCGGGCGAGGTGAGCCACCTGGTTCCGGCGTCCCAGGTTGCCGAATTGCCTTTGAACGGGCGTAATTTCTGGGAACTGACGCAGCTCACGCCCGGCGCGACTTTCATCCCGCGCGGCCAAACGGCCCAATATAACGGGAGCGAGATTCGGGCCCGCAGCGTGAACGTCACAGTGAATGGCCAGAGTTACCTTTTCACCGGGTGGTCACTCGATGGCGCAAATGTGACGAATTTTGAGCTTGGGGGCACGCTCGTTCAGCCGAACGTGGATGCTATACAGGAGTTCGCCGTTGCTGCCAGTAACATGTCACCCGAGTACGGCCACACGCCGAACATGATCAACGCTTCCCTGAAGAGCGGAACGAACGCGTTCCACGGCAGCCTGTTCGAATTTCTCAGGAACGACAAGCTGGACGCGCGGAACTTCTTTCTAAAAGATGTCGTTCCGCTGAAACGGAATCAGTTCGGGGGAACTCTAGGCGGCCCGATCTGGCGCGATCGTCTCTTCTTTTTCACGGACTATCAGGGGACGCGCCTGCGGCAGGGGACCTCGTTTAATTACGTGGTGCCCAGTCTGGCCGAGCGGCAGGGGAACTTCAGCGAACTGTTGCCGAAAAAG
>JAOAPQ010000725.1 GCA_025462965.1 Bryobacterales bacterium | reverse complement strand
CGGCGACGGTGGTCGCCGCCAATGTGACTGTCACACTGTCCGTGCCGATCACGAACCGGATCTCAGCGGCTGGAGTTCCGAACGCTTCGATGACCGTCAACACGGGCGCTGGGCCGGTCGCGGCAGGCTCTGCCCTGTTGCTCTCCACGAATACTTTAGCTTTCAACGGTGTTTCGTTTACCGTCCCGACTTCCGGCGGCGTTACCATCCAGATCGGCAATATCCGCGGGGCGATGCCGCAGGCGCAGCCCGGCCAGCAGATCACCGCGTCTCTTTCTACAAGTCTCGCGCTGAGCAATCCCGTGCTGATCGTCGCCACGCCTCAGCGGGGATTGCTCGCGACCTATGCGACCAGGGGCATCACGTGCGTGGGATCGCCGCTGCCGAGCACAATCAATCTGACGAACCTGTTTTCGGCCGGCACGATCTTCACATCGACACGTCTAACGGAGGGTTTCGCCGGCGCGTTCATGCCGAAAGATGCTACGTCCGATACCGGTACGCGGATTATCTTGAGTTATTCGGGTTTCCCTTCCGGGTCGCAGCTCTATGTCCCCGACCTGATAGCGGGCAATGATGCGGTGCAACCGACGGCCGGAGGCGACATTGGCGGGCAGCAGTCGGGCGGCGAATATCAGTCCATCGCTCAGGGTTCGCTGCTCCTGGCTCGCGTTCTTGGGACCGACGCGAACGGAACAGGCGGGGCGCCGGTCGCTACGAAGGGGTCGATTTCGGGCTTGGTTTCGTTCAATGCCGCGACGCTGGTTCCGCTTACGAACGGGTCGGGCATCGCTGTTTACGAGGTGATCGATTCCAACCCGTCCATTCTGGAAAGCGCGCAGTTCCCGACGTTCCTGGGACTCGCGGCTCCGCCGAATCAGACGCCTGTCATCGCCCACGAGGCTGTTTCGTTTGCGCCGATCTCGACCATCGCGACGGCCACCACGAGCGACCCGATCCCACGCTTCGCGGCTTTGGCGCCTCCTTCGGATTGCCAAGCGCTTGGGGATTGCGGAGCCAGCTATTTCCCGGCTTTGTCGGTGGATACGACGTCCCTGCAGTACTCGGCACCGGCGGGCGGGGCTTTCCAGACGAAGTACGTGCGCGTGAACAACACCGGCGGAGGGTTTCTGCTATTCACGGCTGCCCTTACGTTCCAGAACGGTGGGACGAAATGGCTCACGGCTGACCCGCCATCCGGGCTCAACAATGCAACGGTCCGGCTGGATGCCAACCCAGCGGGTCTCGCTCAAGGGACTTATGGGGCCACGCTCACGATCAACGCAGGGACGGCCGGCACGCGCACCATCCCTGTTGCGTTCACCGTCGGTCCTCCGACCGTGACGATCAGCAGTATTACGAATGCCGCGTCCTTTCAGCCCGGGCCGTTGGTGGCCGGCTCGCTAGCGACCATCAAGGGCCTGAACTTCGCGACCTCGAATGTAAGCGTTACGTTCGATGGCGTTCCCGCTCAGGTGCTCTACAGTGCCGCGGGGCAGATCAACCTGCTGGTTCCGCCGTCTGTTGTCGCGAAGACGCAGTCGCAGATCGTGGTCACTGTCAACGGCAACAGCAGCGGGCCGCAAACCGTCCAACTTGCACCCACGGCTCCGGGTATCTTCGGAGTGTTGAACCAGGACAATACGCTGAACGGAACTGCCTCGCCGGAACGGGCGGAGCGGGTTATCCAGATCTTCGCGACGGGGCTCATCTCCCAGGTGAGCGGTCCCGTGACCGTGAATATTCAGGGGCAGAACAACCTGACGCCGATTTATGCGGATGCCGCTCCCGGGCTCACAGGCGTGCAGCAGGTGAACATTGCGGTTCCGGCGGGGTTGCCGAGCGGGCCGGTTTCGCTGGCGGTGTGTGCGGTGGGGACGAATCCGGCGCAGCCGGTTTGCAGCCCCGCCGCGACGCTCACGCTTCAATAGTTGATCGCGGGCGAATCGTTTGGACCGTTTTGGCAGTCTACACTAGAGCTAAATAACAATGAAGGAGACGCTCGAGTTCGTTCTGAGGCACGGATATCTGATCCTGTTTCTTTCCGTACTAGTCGAGCAGATGGGATTGCCGCTTCCCTCGATTCCCATTCTGCTCGCGATCGGAGCGCTTTCCGCTTCCGGAGCGTTTGTGTATCCCGTGGCGCTGCTGTTCGCAGTGACCGCCTCTCTGATTGCGGACAGTATCTGGTACTGGATGGGTGTCTATCGCGGGTCCGCGATCCTGAAACTGCTTTGCAAAATCTCGCTCGAGCCCGATTCCTGCGTCCGCCGCACTGAGAATATGTTCGTTCGGTACGGCGCTCCCGGTTTGCTTTTTTCCAAGTTCCTCCCTGGCTTGAGCACCGCGGCCGCGCCGCTTGCGGGGATGTTCCGCATGAACATCTTGAAGTTCACGCTGGCCGACGGATTGGGGGCACTCATCTGGGCAACCGCCTATAGCGGCTTGGGTTACGTATTCCACGACCAACTTGAGGATCTTGCCGAGCACGCCGCCAAAACGGGTTCACGGCTGGCGGGCCTGATTATCGTGGGAGTCGCTTCGTACCTCGCGTGGAAGTATATTGAGCGCCGCCGGTTCTACCGGGAGCTGCGCATCGCGAGGATCACGCCGGAAGAGTTGCGCTTGATGCTCGACCGCGGCGAGACCGTCACCGTGATCGATCTTCGCAACGCTCTGGAGTGGAGCGAGGATGGAGCCCTGAAACTGCCCGGTGCGATGAATATCACTTTTGAAGAGCTGGAGAACAGGATGCACGAAATCCCGACCGATCGGGACGTAATCCTGTACTGCACTTGACCAAACGAAGCTTCGAGCGCCCGTGCGGCGCTCCAACTGAAGAGACACGGCGTAAGGCGCGTCAGACCTCTGGAAGGCGGCTTCGAGGCTTGGCAAAAGCTGGGTTATCCGCTGGAGCCGGTGCCGAGAGTCGATCAGGGAGACCGGACCGCGCTCTCGCTGTGATACTCCCGTAATTCCTTTAGTTAATTTGCCATTCTCGTAAAAACGCTTGAAACCGCACGGACCGCCCGAACATCTGAGGACGGTAAGGTGGGACCTATAACTCGAACTCTATTCACAGCGGTGCTCCTGCTGTCGTGCGTTGCTCATTTGGCCGCGCAGACGCCCGCGGCTGATTCCGTACAGCCGGTTCAACCCGCCACTCCGACCGAGGGAAAAACGGAATCCGGCCCAGGCCAGCCTCCGGAGGACAAGCGTGTTTTCGGGGTGCTGCCGAATTATCGCACCGCGGAAAGCGCGGTTCCTTTTCAGCCGATCACCACGAAACAGAAATTCGTTATCGCCACGAAGGATTCTTTCGATTACCCGGTGCTCCTGACCACTGCGTTCTTCGCAGGTCTTTCGCAATTGGAAGGCAACCAAAACCAGGTCTACGGGCAGGGGGCGAAGGGATTCGCGCACCGCTACGGCATCAGCTATGTGGATCAGGTAGTGGGGAATTACTTTCCCGAAGCCATTGTTCCCGCGCTTTTCCATGAAGATCCACGGTATTTCCGGAAGGGCGAAGGCTCCATCAAGGGCCGCACATTTTACGCACTGAGCCGCATCTTTGTTTGCAAGACGGATGCCGGCAACACGGCTTTCAATGCCAACGAGTTCGTGGGGAACGGCCTGGCCTCGCTCACGGTACTCGCCTATCACCCGCAAGAGCGCACGGCTGGCGATGCAATCAGCCAGATGCTGACCTACCTCGCGACCGATGCCGCAGGCCAGGTGATGAAGGAATTCTGGCCGGATATTAAGCGCGCCTATCTGCGGCATCATCACAAATCCGATTACTAAGGCCGAACCCTCCCGCGCGGTCGCGTAAAATGAAGGGTATGGTCTCCCGGAGGTTCGCCTGCGTCATGCTGTTGACAGCGATGAGCGTAGTCCGTGCGCAGGTGATCGAGTATGAGAAGGACGGCGTCAAGCACCAGACCTTGACGCGCAACGGCGTGACAGTGATGTTCGCCGTGACCCGGGCTCACGTCCACGATTACGCGATGATTCAGGTTTCGGTGGCGAATGGAGCTCAGATTTATTCCAATATCCGTCCGGAAGACTTCTCCTATGCCCGGACCGACGGGCAGGTGATTCGCGCGGCGCCCGCCGACGATGTGGTGAAGCAGTTGCTGGAACGCGGGAATCTGGGGGACGTCCAGAAATTAGTGGTGGCGTACGAAAACAACCTCTACGGCATTCCGAATATGCGATCGACGAACGGTTACGAGCAGCGGCGCCGCGGCGCCATGGCGGAAGGAGTGCCCGCGAGGTTCAAAGCCGCCGCTGCCGCTTCCGCGCTTGCGTTCGTTCCGACCCGGCTCGCGCCCGGGCAGTCCACCGATGGAGCGATCTTCTTCCCGATGGATCCGAAGCTCCTCGCGGGCGGCCACCTGATTGTTCATAACGGCAAGGATACGTACGAATTTAACGCGACTCAATAAATAACGGCATCTCGACTGTTAGAATCAAAAGCAAATTCCCGGAACTCCCATGAAAGAACAAATTTCGGAATTGCCCCGCACCTTGGGAGAATTGCGCGCCAGCCGGTTCGCGAATCCCCAGATCGCGACTCGCAGTGTGAAAGACGAGCTGCGCGCCAACCTTATTTGTAAACTGCAGCGCAAAGAAGCGCTCTTCCCCGGCATCGTGGGGTATGAAGACACGGTGGTTCCGCAGTTGGTAAACGCGGTGCTGTCGCGTCATAATTTTATCCTGCTGGGCTTGCGCGGACAGGCCAAGACACGGCTGGTCCGCATGTTGACCACGCTGCTCGATCCGGCCATTCCGTATATTGCCGGGTCGGAGATTCATGACAATCCGTTTCAACCGATCACGCGTCAATCGCGAGAACTGATCGCGGAAGCAGGCGACGAGACGCCCATCGCCTGGCTTCCACCGGATCAGCGCTACGTCGAGAAACTGGCGACGCCCGATGTCACGATCGCCGATATGATCGGCGACATCGATCCGATCAAGGCCGCGCGCCGCGGTCGGGACATCTCGGATGAGTTGACCGTCCACTATGGCCTGCTGCCGCGAGCCAACCGCGGCATCTTCGCGGTGAATGAATTGCCGGATCTGGCGGGGAAAATCCAGGTGGGATTGTTCAACATCATGCAGGAGGGCGATATCCAGATCAAGGGTTATCCCGTGCGTCTGCCGCTCGATGTGATGCTGGTGTTCACAGCCAATCCGGAAGACTATACCGCCCGCGGCAAGATCATCACGCCGCTCAAGGATCGTATCGGAAGCGAGATCCGGACACATTATCCGGCCGCAATCGAGCAGGGTCTCGAGATTACCCGGCAGGAAGCGTGGACGGACCGGCCGTCGGCGATCGAGCTCCGCATCCCGGCGTACATCGGCGAGGTGGTGGAGCAGCTTGCGTTCGCGGCTCGGGAGGACAAGCGCGTGGACAAGCGCTCCGGCGTTTCGCAGCGTCTTCCGATTTCTGTGATGGAGAACGTGGCATCAAACGCGGAGCGGCGCGCTTTGCGAAACGGCGAGAACACGGCCGTCCCGCGCGTTCTCGATATTTACGCTGCGCTGCCTTCCA
>JAOAPQ010000714.1 GCA_025462965.1 Bryobacterales bacterium | reverse complement strand
TCGGCAGCCGGAGCGAATGAGAAGGTCACAATAGTCTACGATAAGCAGTGATGCGGCCGGTCCTTTTCGCTCTCGTGATTGCCGCCGGCCGATAAGATCGTGGACGGGAAGGCGATTACGATGTGCTCCGGTGAATGGCTCTACAACCGGGCCAAATCCACGCTTTCCGGGCAATCGGGGCAGCCGCTCTGGCTGTTGACGATCGACGGCAAGCGAATCGAGGGCACGCTCACGCTGCCCGGCAACGTCGTTGCTCGTAAAATGACGCTGAAGAAAGACGATTAGAATCCGCCAATGGCTATGGCCGATTCCCCGGGTCGAATTCGTCCCGAAGAATCAGGATTACGTCTTCTGCATCGGCGCTCGGGTCATTCAGCAACTCTTGAACACGCGCATCGAGCGTTGCGTGTTCTCCGGCTGGAATCAGCGTTTTCAGATGCACCACGCACTCGTCGATGTCGGGATCGGTGTTCGCAGCTTCGTCAGCCATCCACGATGAGCGTATCAGTTTCACGGGAAGATTGGCTACAAGGTCCGGTTGATTGATAGGGTTGTGCAGGAGGCTCCACCTGGAAGTTCATCTAGTCGATGGCACATACGAGTTGTTCCGGCACTACCACGCGCTGCCGTCCGCGCGGGATCAAAACGGTTACGAGGTCGCCGCGGTCCGGGGCGTACTCGCCTCGGTGCTGGGCATGATCCGCGGCGGAGCTACCCACATCGCCGTGGCGACCGATCACGTCATCGAATCGTTCCGGAACGAACTGTGGCCGGACTACAAGACCGGCGCCGGCATCGCACCCGACCTGCTGGCGCAGTTCCCACTGCTCGAAGAAGCCCTCGCTGCGGCCGGCATCGTCGTCTGGCCGATGATCGAGTTCGAAGCGGACGACGCCCTCGCTTCCGCGGCAGTCGCGGCGGCTCGCGATCCGCGAGTCGAGCGCGTGATCATCTGCACGCCCGATAAAGACCTCGCACAATGCGTGCGCGGCTCGCGCATCGTCCAACTGAATCGCCGGACACGCGTCACGCGGGACGAGGCCGGCGTCATTCAAAAGTTCGGCGTCCCGCCCGAGTCAATCCCCGACTACCTCGCCCTGGTCGGCGATGCGGCTGACGGCTATCCGGGCCTGCCAGGCTGGGGAGCGAAGTCGTCCGCCGCCGTTCTCGCCAGGTTCGCCCATCTCGAATCCATCCCCGCGGACTGGCGCGAGTGGGCGGTGGACGCCTCCAACGCGGGAGCTCTCGCACACACTCTCTCCCGCGAGCGGGATCGCGTGCTGCTCTTCCGAACGCTCGCCACGCTCCGTACCGATATCGCGCTCTTCGACGATGTGGACGAACTGCAATGGAACGGCCCCACGCCGGCCTTCGCCGCGCTCGGGGCGCGATTCGACGCCGCGGTGACCGAGAAGCGGCGGCCTCAGCGCGCACCCTCCTGATAGAGCCCGATCATGTTTCCCGCCGGGTCCCGGATCGTCGCGATCCATTCGCCTCCCGGGGAATCCAGCCGCGTAGACTCAACGATTTCGCCGCCGTGGGCTGCTACCTGAGCGAGGACATCATCGATGCTATCGACCCAGATGTATGGCAGCAGGCCGGGCTCGCGCGAGATGTCTCGACCCGTAACCCAGGCGCCGCTCACCTGTCTCGTGGCATCATCGAAGCTCGGCCGCGTAGTGTCCCGGTGACGGATGTTCCACCCGAGCACCTTTTCGTAGAAGTCAACCGACCGGCCGAGATCGATCGCGGGAATCTCCAGGTAACACAACCGCGGGCGGGGTAGCAGCGCGGCGCGGCTTTTGATCTCCGACACCGTGGCGCCCCATTCCTCGGGCTTCACATCGGCTACCGACTGAGAAAACGTCCAACGGTGGCCTTCCAGGTCTTCGGCGGTGTATTGCCTTTCGCCGTATGGGTGGGTCGCTGGCGGCTGCAGGATGCGGGCGCCGCGCTGCTTGGCGTGCTCGTAGTGCCCGTCTACATCTTCCACACGCACGAGCAGCGTCTGGTTTACCTCGTTCCGGTTCGGCGGGCGAAATTCGGCGCTGTCGGGCGCGTCGAAGCCCTGGCCCGTACGAGCCGCCCCCAGCATCACGCCGCCCTCTCCAATCGCAAGCTGGGCATGGCCGACCTTTCCATCGTCACCGCCCGCTCGCAGACGCTCCTTGAATCCGAAGACGTCGCAGAGCCAATCGATTGCCGTGGCCACGTTGCTGTAGATAAGACTGGGAACGATAGTTCCACCCGGGGCAGAGCGATTCTCGATCATAAATATATGGTAGTGAATCGGCGTTGATCCGCGTTCATCGGCGGCCCCTCTTTTGCTTTACCATCAAGCTTGAGCCACACCAACCGCCTCGCCCACGAAAAAAGCCCGTACCTGCTGCAGCACGCGCACAACCCCGTCGATTGGTACGCCTGGGGACCTGAGGCCTTCGAGCGCGCCCGCGCCGAAAACAAACCGATCTTCCTCTCCATCGGGTACTCCACCTGTCACTGGTGCCATGTCATGGAGCGCGAGTCCTTCGAAAATGACGCCATCGCCGCCATCCTGAACCAGCACTTTGTCTCCATCAAGGTCGACCGCGAAGAGCGCCCCGATATCGACCGCATCTACATGGCCTATGTCCAGGCCGCCACAGGCTCCGGCGGCTGGCCCATGTCCGTATGGCTCACGCCCGACCTTCACCCATTCGTCGGCGGCACCTACTTTCCGCCGGCAGACCGCTACGGACGTCCCGGCTTCCCCGCCATACTCGAGCGCATCGCAACCGCCTGGCGGGATGAGCGCCCTCGTATCGTCGAACAGAGCGCGCTCATCCTCGATCGCATCGCGGCATCCGCGGCGCTCCCCGTCGCCGGCGCGCCGTCACCCGATGCCCTCGATTCCGCCTTCAACTATTTCCGCCGCACCTTCGATAGCCGGCTGGGCGGCTTCGGTCAGGCGCCCAAGTTTCCGCGCCCCGTCATCTACAATTTCCTGCTCCGCTACCACGCCCGCACCGGCAATGCGGAAGCCCTCGAGATGACCCTCCAAACCCTCCGCGCCATGTCCCGCGGCGGCATGAACGACCACCTGGGCGGCGGCTTCCACCGTTATTCGGTGGACGAATATTGGTTCGTCCCGCACTTCGAGAAGATGCTCTACGACCAGGCGCAGCTCGCCATCTCGTACACCGAAGCGTTCCAGATCACTCATGACGAAGCCTTCGCTCGGGAGGCTCGTCGCATCCTCGATTACGTCCTGCGCGACATGACCCATCCCGAAGGCGGCTTTTATTCCGCCGAGGATGCCGACAGCGCAACCGATCCCGATCGTCCCCGCGAGAAAAGCGAGGGCGCGTTCTACATCTGGTCGAAAGAAGAAATCGAACAGGTCGCGGGCCCGCTCGCTGCGCGCTATTTCCGCTATCGTTACGGAGTCGAGGATGGGGGTAACGTCCACAACGACCCTCACGAGGAATTTGCCGGTCGGAACATCCTCTTCGAAGCGCACACAGTCGAAGAGACCGCGCATCACTTCGATGCGCCGGTCGACGAAGCGCGCCGTGTCCTTGACAACGCGTCTCTCGCCCTGTTCGTGGCCCGTGCGGCCCGGCCTCGTCCTCACCTGGACGACAAAATCCTGACCTCATGGAACGGCTTGATGATTTCTGCCTTCGCCCGCGCGGGCGCCGCTCTCGACGAGCCGCGATACACCGCCGCCGCACGCCGGGCCGCCGATTTCATCCGCACGAATCTGATGCCGGATGGGACGCTGCTGCGCCGCTTCCGCGAGGGCGATGCCGCTATCCCCGCCTTCCTGGACGACTACGCTGCATTCACGCAAGCTCTCCTCGATCTCTTCGCCACGTCGTTCGACGCGCGCGATCTCGCGCTGGCCATTCAACTGGCCGAACGTCAATCCGAACTCTTTGAGGACCAAGAGAACGGCGCTTTCTTCAACTCCTCAGCCGGCGGTTCCGATGTCGTTCTGCGAATGAAGGAGGAGTACGATGGCGCCGAGCCGTCCGCAAACTCCATCGCCGCCATGAACCTGCTCCGGCTCGCCCGCATCACCGGCCGGGCCGATTTTCAGGCTTCGGCCGATCGCACCCTTCACGCGTTCGCGTCACGTATCAACGAAGCGCCCTTCGCCGTGCCGCAGATGGTCGCGGCTTTTGCGTACTCTCTCTCCGCGCCGAAACAGGTTGTGATCGCGGGAGAGGGAGCGGCGGAAATGCTGCGCGCCTTCCATTCGCGCTTCCTGCCGGACCACGTTTTGCTGGCTGCCACGCCGGCTCTGGCGGCAATCGCGCCCGCTACAGCCGAGCTTGTTGCCATCGAAGGTAAACCCACTGCCTACGTCTGCGAAAACTACCTGTGCCACCTGCCCACTACGAGCGCGGCTCAGATGATCGAGTTGCTACAATAACCATTCAAGCCACTATCAAGGAGTTTTACGAATGGAACGCGCGGAAGCCACCACGTTGATGGGTAAACCAATGACTCTTGTCGGGCCGGAACTGCAACCCGGCGACAAGGCTCCCGACTTTCAGTGCGTCGATCTCAATCTCCAGCCCGTTGATCTCGCGGCCACCGGGAGTAACGTGCGCATCTTCAGCGTCGTCCCTTCTCTAGACACGCCGGTTTGCGATGCCCAGACCAAGCGCTTTAACGAAGAGATCGCCAAACTTGCCGGCGTTGATGTCTATACCATCAGCACGGACCTGCCATTCGCTCAGAAGCGTTGGGGCAGCGCTTTCGGGGTCGATCGCGTGAAAATGCTTTCCGACCACAAAAACACCTCTTTCGGCTCGAATTACGGCACCCTCATCAAAGACCTTCGTATCGAGAGCCGTGCCATTTTTGTCATCGGCAAGGACAACGACATCAAATACGTGGAATACGTAAAAGAAGTTGCCGATCATCCTGACTACGACGCCGCGCTGGCCGCCGCGAAAAGTAGCTAATAGAAGGAGACGCCCCTGCACGCCCCCCGATTCCGCTTCGGAAACAAGCTGCAAGGCGTAATGGAGCGGGCGTCCGGCAATCCGCTGATCCGCGGCAGCCTCACTATCGGCGCCGGGATCGTCGTCGGCAATCTCATCGGCTTCGCGCGCGTCGCCGTCACCGCGTACCTGCTCGGCACACGTGCCCGCGCTGATGCTCTTGCCGTTGCCATCGGCCCCATCGACACGCTGAATTCCGTTCTCATCAACACCATGCTGTTCGCCTTCGTGCCGATGTTGATGTTGCGTGAAGGCCCGGAGCGCGTTGAGCTGTTCCGGCGCGCGAGTTCCGTCTTCACGGTCATCTTCGCTTCTCTCACCGCGATGATGATCGCCAGTGCGCCGCTGCTCATCCACATACTGGGACCCGGGCTCGCCCAGGACCAGGTTCCGGCCGCGGTCAACATCCTGCGCATCACCGCTTTCTCCACACTGGCCGCCGGCGGCATCGCCATCCAGGCCGCGCTGCTGTTCACCGAGCGCCGCTTCGGCCCTTCCGCTCTCTACCAGGCGTCGCTCAACCTTTTCACCATCGCCGGCGCCTTCGCACTGTGGCGCGCCATCGGCATCTATGGCTTCGCCATCGGCTACACCGTCGGGGCGTTTGCTCACTTTGTGTTCGTCTGGCTTTCCGCGCGCGAGAGCGCCACGCGTCCCGGACTCGCGAACTTCGTCACTCCCTGGCGCGAACTGTTCGCGAAACCGGGCTCGTTCTGCATCTACGCCGTCCTCCTCTCACTGAACGTCATCGTCACGCGAGCGCACGCCACGCACGCCGGCCCCGGAATGGCCGCGGCGTTCGACTATTGCATTCGCTGTGTGAACGTGGTGGTCGCCTACCTGGTATCTCCCATCTCCAACTCGCTGCTGCCCGAAATCTCTCGGCTGAAGGCGCAGAACAGGACACGCGAAGCCTGGGGTCTCATCGACCGCACCACCGCGCTGGTCGCAGCCGCGGCCATCGCCGCTTGTGTCGCCGGCGTGCTCCTGCGCGAACCCGTCATAGCCATCCTCTTCCAGCGCGGCAACTTCACGGCGGATTCCACCCGACTGGTCAGCGGTGTCTTTCTTGGCTTCGCCCCGGGTCTCATCGGCTGGACCCTATTCGAGCTCACTTCGCGATCGCTCTTCGCGCTTAACCGCCCGTGGCTGCCCATGTGCGCGGCCGCGCTCCCGGTACTCTTCAACATTCTGGTCTCGAGCGTGCTCCGCGCGCGCCACATGACCGACCCCGAATACATCGGTCTCGGCGCATCGCTCGGATTGCTCCTCGCCTTCAGCGTTCTGTTTGGCGTCGCTCATCTGCACCGGCGCGCGCAAGGCGAAAGCACAAACCCGCACCCGGAACAACAGCTTGTCTCGCACTCCTAACCGCCTGCTCCCGCCCGCAATCTTGTTGCCGGTGCTTTTGACTTTCCTCTACGCCGAAGCTCCCCCGCTCGCGCCCCAGCCCGAAAACGTCCGCCTCGCCGAACTCGCTCTGCGGCGCCAGCGCATCATGAAGAAGA
>JAOAPQ010000658.1 GCA_025462965.1 Bryobacterales bacterium | reverse complement strand
AAATTCCGCCAATCTCTCCTGTCTCGATGCCGGTAGCGTCCGTGCCATCAACCATGAAATTGATGCCCTGATGGGGCGGCGCTCCATTGATTACGAAAGACTGGCGCGAGGAGGCAGTGTCATTACGCACTCCGGGGATCAGGCTCACCAGGCTCAAGAAATTTCTGCCGTTCAAAGGAAGGTTGGTCACCTGGACCGGGTTGAATAGGCCGCCTGTTTCGGCATTGGACGAGTTGACCAGGTCGGCTTGCGCCGGGACCGAGATCTCCTGGTTACTGCTGGCAAGCTGCAATGTGACATTCAGGCGCGTAGTCGTTCCCACCGATACCATGAGACCGGTATTGCGAATGGTGGCAAAGCCCGAGGCGTTCACCGTAACGTCATAGCTGCCAAATGGCAAGGCGGGAAAGATATAATTCCCGCTCGCATCGGTCATCGAAGTGCGGGTCTGCTGCGTAGCGGTTCCGGTGAGGGAGACTTTTGCGTTCGGAACAGCCGAGCCGCTCGGGTCGATGACAACACCAATCAATGTTCCTGTTCCTGTGTCCTGGGCGGAAACCGGACCGAGCGACAAAATTGCGAACGCGACAATGATCACAAACAAGGTGAACAGCAGGCGCATTTAGCCCTTCCTGTAATCGATTACGTACAGGCAAATGTTATGCTAGGTAACGGCAGGTGTCAAGCATTTGTTTACATATAGTAATCGATTACCCATAATGGGAGCATCTCTTGAGCGAAATACCGAAAATCCCTCGTAAACCACCCACGGTTCGGGATGTGGCGCAACTCGCGCAAGTTTCCACAGCCACCGTGTCGCGGGTTCTCGCGGGTACCGACGCGGTGCGAGAGGAGCTGCGCGAGCGAGTATTCCGGGCATCGAACAAACTCGCCTATACGCCAAACCGCGTCGCCAGGAATTTGCGCGTTCGCTCCACGCGAATGATCGGGGTGGTAGTCCCGGATATTGAGAATCCGTTTTTCACCAGTGCGATTTGCGGTATAGAGGAAGTGCTGCAATCGGCGAACTACGGTCTCCTGCTGGGAAATTACAGTGAAAACCCGAAGAGGGAGAATGATCTGCTCGGGACGCTCCGGGCAGAGGGCGCCGCGGGGATCATTCTCACCCCAAGCAATGCGCCGGAAGCCGACTACCGCGACCTCATTCAAGCTCATATCCCCGTCGTGGCGATCTCGCGTTCGCCTGCAAAACTCAATGTGGATTCGGTGACCGTAGCGAACAGGGCCGGCGCGCGGGCAGCGACGGAACACCTCATCCAGCTCGGTCATCGGAGAATAGCGTTCATTAACGGACCGCTAGTAATCAGTACTGCGCGCGAGCGGCAGGCCGGCTACGAGGAGGCGTTCGCGGCAGCAGGTCTCCAAATTCTTCAAGACCTCATCATCTACGGAGATTTCCGGCACAAGAGCGGGTACCAGGCAATGCAGTCGCTGCTGAATCTCCCGAGTCCACCTACCGCGGTTTTCACAGCAAGTAATCTATTGACGCTGGGCGCCCTCCAAGGCATTCACGAGCGAGGCTGGAAAATCCCCCAGCAAATCGCTGTGGTGGGCTTCGACGATCTTGCTTGGGCAACTTCATTGCAGCCACCGCTCACTGCGGTGGCGCAGCCTGCTCGGGATGTAGGCGTGACGGCCGCACGTTTGCTGCTGGACCGTCTGACGGAACCGGAGCGGCCCACGCGCCGGATCGTCCTGGAGACAAGGCTGGTGGTGCGAGCTTCTTGTGGTGCCCCGAGTGGAATCGATACTGAGCGAGTCCAACAGGATTGAACCGCAGCCCCTTGGCTGCGCGCGTAGGAAAAACGCGGAGCTAGTGGATACAGTTGCGACCGCACTCTCTCGGCTGCGGGCACCGACGATCTGAATGGACACCACGGTAGCCTTGTTCCTGTCCACGAATAACGATATACATAAAGGCCATGCTCTCCCGTCTCGCGCTATCTATTCTTCTGGCAGGCTCGTGCCTGGCCCAGGATACCGCTCGGATGAATCAAATCGTTCAATCCTATGTGGCCGACCACAAGTTTATGGGAACTGTCCTCGTGGCGCGCGGCAGCCAGGTGCTCTTCAGTAAAGGCTACGGCTCCGCCAACCTGGAATGGGAGGCTCCCAACTTGCCGAACACCAAATTCCGCCTGGGGTCGGTGACCAAACAGTTTACGGCCGCTTCCATCTTGCTACTTGAAGAGCGCGGAAAGCTTAGCGTTAATGATCCTGTGAAGAAGTATCTGCCCGACGCTCCCGCGGCCTGGGACAAGATCACCATCTTTCACCTTCTGACCCACACGTCGGGCATCCCGAACTTCACAGGCTTTCCGGACTATGCCAAGCTCGAGCCGTTTGCGGCAACGGCCGGGCAGTTGGTAGCGCGGTTCCGCGACAAACCGCTCGACTTCGAGCCTGCGGAGAAGTGGAGTTACAGCAATTCGGGATATGTGCTGCTCAGTTATCTGATCGAGAAGATAGCCGGGGATAGTTACGAGAAATTTGTTCGGGAGAATATCTTCACGCCTTTGGGCATGAAGGATTCCGGCTATGATTCCAACTCCGCTGTCATTCCGCGTCGGGCATCCGGATACGTGGCGGGCAAGAACGGATACGAGAATGCCGGCTTCATCCATATGAGCGTCCCGCATGGCGCCGGCGCTCTCTACTCTACGGCCGAGGATCTGTTGAAATGGGAGCAGGGTCTCTTTGGCGGTAAGCTGCTCCAGACGGCATCGCTCGAAAAGATGACCACTCCGTTCAAGAGCAATTACGCCTTCGGGCTGCAAGTGGACACCGCAGGCGGACACAAGGTCTTCGAACATGGCGGTGGCATCGAAGGGTTCGTCACGGAGCTGGAGTACTATCCCGATGACAAGCTCACGGTTGTCGTCTTAGAGAACGTAAATGGGGCGACGCCGCCGGGGGAAATTGCCAAGAAGCTGGCCGCGCTGGCCCGTGGCGAGAGCGTGAAACTGCCGGGCGAGCGGAAAGAGATTACGCTCGATTCCAAGTTGCTCAGCCGCTACGTGGGCGCATACCAATCAGCCCAGGGCCCCGCCATGCTCATAACGCTGGAAGGCAATCAACTGGTCAGCAAGTTAGGCAATCAGACCGCCGTGCCGATTTATCCGGAATCGGAGACCATGTTCTTCCTGAAAGTGGTCGACGCCCAAGTCGAATTTCCAAAGGAGGACGCGCTGGGAAAAGTAAACCAACTGACCCTTCACCAGAATGGCAGGGACATAACGGCCAGGCGGCTGGACGACGTCGAGGCGAAACGGCTCGCAGACGCTGCCGCGGCGGCCGCGAAAAGGTTCAAAGACCAAACGGCCGCGCCAGGCAGCGAGGCCGCGCTGCGCAAGATGATTGAGGATGTTCGGCTTGGCAAACCGGACTACGACACGATGAGCTCCGGCTTGGCTGCCGCAACGCGCCAGCAGCTCTCCCAACTCCAGTCGAGCGTAACGCAACTCGGGGCGATACAGTCGATAACGTTCAAGGGAGTCGGGCCGGCCGGTCCGGACATTTATCAAGTCAAGTTTGAGAACGGCTCGTTGGAGTACCGAATCTGGCTTGCACCGGACGGGAAGGTCGAGAGTGCCAACGTCCACCCGATATAGCCACTGGGTTGCGGCGCGTAAGCTAGGAAGGCTGGTTTCGTAGCCAGCCCGCCACGCTGCGAACGATCGGCTAGAAGCCCAGACGCAGGCTGAGCTCAATCTCGCGCGGAGTTCCACTACCCGTCGGAGACGTGTTGAACGCGCTGTTGATCAGGCCGTAAGTCGAACTCGAAAGACTCACAACCGGGTTACCCAATTGAGCGACGTTGAACATGTTAAACGCTTCCGCCCGGAACGTAAAGGCCACCTTTTCCGTTAGATGGACTTGTTTTTCGAGGGCTGTGTCGATTTGCCAGTGGCCGGGAGCGCGGATCAGGTTCCGCCCCGCGTTGCCCCAGGTGCCGGCGGCAGGGATCGAAAAGGCCAGTGGATTCAGCCAGTTCGACGGCGTTTGATTGGCGGCATAAATGGACTGGCCGGGGACGATATTCGGGCGCTGGCTACCGTTGTTCTGGTCAGGCAGGGCGGTGGCCGCGCGGCTGACCGTTACGTTCAACGGAAGGCCACTGCGAGCGGTGCCGACGCCTGACAACTTCCAGCCTCCGAGGAAGGCGTTCACGATCTTCGGTGCATCGCCGAGGAATTGATGACCCTTTCCGACGGGGATATTCCAGATCGCGCTGGACGTGAAGTAAGAACGCATATCGAACTGGCTCGACGCCCGTTCGCAACTCCGGCAGTTGACGTTTTGGGGCGTCGTCGCCTCGGCACCGCCAACGGCGCCGTCGTCGATAGCGTGCGACCACTGGTAGTTGGCCGCGATCAACAGCCCAGTCGAGAGATTGCGGCGCAATCCAACTTCCAGCGCATTATAGTTGCTGACGCCGGCGGTACTGTCATAAACAATCTGGGAGTAGCCGGCATAAGGCCGCTTGCCTGTAGCGGGATCGATAGTGTTCAAAAGCGAGTTGGTCCAGAGATGTGTGCCTTCGCTCCCGATGTAGGACAACTGGAGGGTAGTATCCTTGGCCACTTCCTGCTGAATGGACAAGGTCCATTCGTTGATAGCCATGTTCTTGCGATTTCGATCCTGGGCCGTATAGCTCACACCGTACTGAGCCGCGCCCAGGTAGGGCGTTACGGGATAGCTCAATCCGGGAACCTGCGCCACGTTCAGCGTGAACTGCGAAGTCAGGTTATTGATGGCATTTCCGAGGTGGCCAAACTGGCCCTGTCCGTAGAAGATTCCGGCGCCGGCGCGAATCACGGTCTTATTGTGAAAGGCGGCAGGCGACCACGCGACGCTCAGGCGCGGCGCGACATTGGCCGGATCGGGGTTGTACCAGGAGGTGCCGGCAGGGCATAGCACAGTGCCACATGTAAGGGGATCGACCACATTTCCGCGGCCGAAGACATCGTGATCGACGCCCCAATAGTCATAGCGCAAGCCCACGTTGACGGTCAGGTTGGGCAGGACTTTAATCTCATCCAGAAAATAGGCTCCGATTTCCGTCTGCCGCTGGCCGGTCATGGCGGCCGCACCCTGATATTGGTACGAAGACATGGTGTTGCTCATGAAGGCCGCTTCGCTGAGATAGGTCGCCGTGACGACCGGAATCTTTGGAGTATTCTTGTCTTCCTGGACGCGGCGAACGAGTATACCGGTCTTGAACGTGTGACGGCCCGTGATGAACGTCGTGTCATCCACGGCGCTGTACGCGGTGTCAAAACGGTCGTCTGTATTGGGTAGAGAAAGACCGCTGAGACCGCTGATGGATACGCTGAACGGCAGCACTTCGTTGCCGCCTTCGTGAAATTCGTCGCGATTGAATCCGATGCGGGCATCGGTGAAGAAGGTGGGGGAGAAGGTGTGCTGTACATCGATCACCGCGTTGGGAGCGATGAGCTGGTTGAATGCACTGTTCAGCTGCCCGGTGGAGGTGACCTGAACGCCATTGGGGTAGGTCGCATAATAATGATCGGTACTGAAGCGGCTGAACAGATTCGTGTTGCTGCTGAGGTTGTAATCGATTCGCGCCATGCCGGAGTCTTCCTGCACCGGATTCCGGCCGGCGCCGCTGAATGAGAGGGCATTCGGATCTTTGGTCGGTGCCCCTCCGTTGACGTAGGAATTCACAATCGGGGCGAGCGCCGGCGAGGCCGCTATCACCGCAGCCCGATAAGCGGGGGCTGGAACGAGCCCGGTAACCTGTTGAGCGAGAACCTGGCGATAGGCTTCCCAGTTGGAAAAGAAGAAGAGCTTGTTCTTAATAACGGGGCCGCCGAGGTTGGCTCCGAAGTTATTCAGCTGCAGTTGAGGAAGGCTCGCGGAGCCCCACGGCCGGGCGTCGAACGTGCTGTTACGGAGGTATTCCCACATAGAACTGTGGAAGGCATTGGTCCCTGATTTGGTGACTATCTCGATCTGACCACCAGCGCTGCCGCCTTGGTCGGCTGTATATGCGGCGCTGCTGGCACGGAACTCGGCGATCGCTTCCACGGGAATTTGCAGCCGCAAATCCACTTTCTCGAACTGGTGATTGATGCCGCCGGAGTCGACCCCGTCCATGTGGAAGTTGTTGTCTTCCTGAGACAAGCCGACAAAGCGAATTTGGTCTTGGGTGCTGCCTCCACCATCGATCGCGCCGGGGACGAGCGACTCGAGCCTTTCAAAGCTGTGGCCGTTCGTCGGGAGATCCTGAACCTGTGCCCCCTGAATCACGCCTCCGACGGCAGCTGAGGTTTGGAGATCGCCTGCGGTAGCGGTCACTTGCACGGTTGTGCCGACGTTGCCGACGGTCAGGGTCGCGTTGAGCGTCCGAGTCTGGCCGACTTCCAGTGTGAATCGCTGGAATTGGAGCGTCTGAAAGCCAGTAGCGGTAACCGAGGCAGTGTAATCGCCTACCGGTAGCGAGGTAATGGAGTATGAGCCAACGCCGTTTGTGTTGGCCGTCCGTTCGACGCCGGTGTCAATCGCCTTCAACCTGATCGTTGCGCCATGAATTCCGGCGCTGGATGGGTCGAGGATCGTGCCTGTCAAAGTTGCTCTGTCCGTCTGAGCTGGTAGTATTGCCGGGAGCACGAAGAGCGCCCACAATACGCGGGTCATGCCCCTGCTGCGCGAAGCATTGATTAAATCCATCTTCGCATTGCAACACCTGAATCGTAAGTACTACGTGAAGCAGGAGTTAATATTTCATGACAGGGCGAAGACGAGTGAAGTCTGACGGATGAATATCTCGTTACGGACGCGCATTTTCAGATTGTATTCATATTGAAGTGTTCTAATCCGGGTGTCATGACATTACATGGTCTAGCAATATCGATCGCGATCTGTATCGCGACCGCGGTTCCGATGAAAGCCCAGGAGGCGGCCCCGTTACGGACTGTCCGAACACTTCAACTGCCCCCGTCGGTGAAAGGTGCGTTCGATCATCTGGCAATCGATCTGGTACACAACCGTCTTTTTGTGACACCGGAAGATTACAAAGCTGTCCTTGTCCTTGACCTCGCGACAGGAGGCGTGGTTCATGAGATTACCGGCATCGCAAGGCCTCACACGGTGCTGTATCGGGACGACCTGAACCGGATCTACGTAACGGATGGCGCGGACGGCGCGGTGAAGACATTCGACGGGGCTACTTATCGCTTACTCCAGACGACGACCCTTGCGAAGGATGCCGATTCGATCGGTTACGACCCCTCGAGGAAACTCCTGTATGTCGATAACGGCGGGAAGGACGAAGGGAAGAAATACTCGCTCGTCAGCATTATCGATACGGCTTCGGACAAGAAGCTCTCCGATATCAAAATTGACGGCGAGACGCTGGAAGGGATGAAGCTCGATGTGTTCCGGCCCAGAATGTACGTCAATAACAGGTCCAAGAATCAGATCGAGGTGATCGACCGGTGGAAGGGCGCCGTTATCGCCTCCTGGCCGGTGACGTTGTGCAAAGACAACGTGGCGATGGCGCTCGATGAACAGCATCAGCGGCTGTTTGCAGGTTGCCGAAGCGGGAAAATATCGGTTTTCGACACCAACACGGGCAAAGAACTGCAAGCGCTTCCGATCACCAGGGGCGTTGACGACATGGTCTACGATCCCGGCACAAAACGAATCTACGCGGCCGGGGACGGCATGGTGAGCGTGTTCGATCAAACGGATGCGGACAACTACCGGTCTCTCGGCAATATCGCGTCTGGCCCGGGCGGGAAGACTGCGCTTCTCGTTCCGTCGCTGAACCGCTATTTCGTCGCGATTCCTCAGCACGATTCGCATAACGCCTCGATTCTGGAAATGGAAACGGCGGGCGTACCGGCGTTCCAGGCGGTCGATCCTGTCGTCTCTGTCCAGGTGGACGCGCCGGCGGCGGAGCAACTGATTCTTTCGACGATGTCCAAGCATCCCTACCTGCGAAAGATGGGACTGCACGCGATACCAAAGGGCCGTAAGGATAGCGTGATCATCGCCAACGCGAATGCGGGCAGGATCGGCGTCAAATCGTCGGACGGGGATCTGGAGGCTGTGAAGGACGGCAAGACCTACTGCGTGAAGCGCGACGATGGCTCGTTCTATAACGCGAAGATGCCCATGTTCGATGCCGGCGGACGTGCGATCGGCATTCTCGTAATGGAAATCCCCTATACATCGGCCACGAATCAGGCGGACGCGGTGCAGCAGGCTGAAGATTTGCGCAGTGAACTGGCCCGGCAGATTCCAGATCTGAGTGCACTTTTCCAATACACTCTGAATATTTCGGCTCCACTCGCACAGAAGCTGGTGGACGATGCGATGGCAGCGCATCCGGAAGTGCAGAAGATGGGATTGCACGTCCAAGCGCCGAATTCGCAGGACAATGTGATTATCGCCAATAATATCGCCGGTAAGATCGGCAAGAAGTCCGCCGACGGTGATATGAGTGTTGTCCGCTCGGGAAATCCAACGGTTAAGAAGGTCACCGGCGCCGCTCCTTTTTATGATCTCGGTCTGCCCCTGCATGACGCCTCGGGTAGATCCATCGGCATGATTGTCATTGAGATTCGCGGACCTGCGGCGAAAGACGAGGGTGACGCCCTGCGTCAGGCCGAGAGCATTACGAATGCCATCCAGACGAAGATTCCCGGCGAAGGGGCGCTCTTCGCGAGCCGGTAATAGTTCGGCCGGGCGGACAAAGGGCCCAAGATTATTTACTGATCGGAACCGGCTCAAAGTGTAGCGTCTGGGTAGCCGCGGGTGGTGTGGGCCCTGTAATAACAGGCGCGGGCGGAGGTGGCGGCTGATACGGAGATAAGAGCGGCAGCGGGCGGACATCCGCTTCGAGCAGCCAGACGTTGCGATCAGGGTAGTAGCGCACCAGCCTGTCATTCTCTTCGGGGCCGAGATCCCGGGCCCATACGACGCGCGCCGCGTCGATATCAGCTGCGTTCCAGACCCATTCCTCTTGGAAGACGTGTGCTGGACCGTATCGGACAAAAATGAGCAGCCTGCCGGGCGTCTGGCCAAGCTGCCGCGCGATCGCGATGCGCCGCTCCGGGGTCCCGTCCTCCCGTGAACCGAACAATTGCATCGAATACAAAAACAGGAAGTGGGCGAAGCAAAGAAACACGACGATCCGCGCCGCCTCCGGACTCCCGCGGCCGAGTTGTTCGAGCCCGGCGACCGCGACGAGGACGAACAGACACGTTTCCGCTGCGACATAGTGATATTGCCACGCGGGGAACAAGTTCACTCCGCACGCGAATATCACGATCGTGAGCGCGACCCAGGCAAAGCGTACGTCGCGCAGCCGGAAGGCGAACGCTACCAGCGCGATGTACAGCGGTGGGAGGAAGAAGAAACGGTAGAAGCGCACGCGGTAGCCAAGCCGCGCGAAGTAAGTCCCCGGAGTCTCCGGACCCGCAAAGAAGCTGCGCTGCATCTTGTAATCCATCGTCTGTTGCGGGGTCAGCTCGCGGTGCGGCGTGGGCGGCGTCTGGAAGGTGAGCGCGGCGGGGACCCCATATTGGTATTGGCTGAGCGTGTAAGGAAGCGTGGTCCAGCTTCCCGTCACCTGCTTATTTTGCAGAAGCGTAACGCAGATGGCAGGGATCACCACGAGCACGCTGACCAGGGCGGCGCGCCACGCTTTGCGCGCGATGAGCGCCAAGTATAGCAGAACGCTCAGGAACAGGAAGATTGATTCGTACGGGCGCGTCAGAACGTGGATCGCGAGGCCGAGCCCCAACAGCAGCCTGCATCGCGGCAGCCGTGGCAGGGCTCCGAAGACCAGGCAGCCCGCCGCCGCTGGAAGCGCACCGCCCCAATAGCTGTTCGTCCACTGATTCAGCGGGCCGAATTCGAAAACGGCCAGTACGCCGCCGAGAAGAGCAAGGCCCGGAGTCGTCCAGGCCCGCAGCATCCAGTAGCAGAGCGAGCACAGGGCCGCCGTGGACAGCAGCACTCCCGCCCAGCCGAGCGTTAAAATGAGACCTTGGCCAAGCGGATAGATGGAGCTATACGTGGGTTGCTGCAGCACGAAAAACGTTTCGAAGAACCGGTGAAACGGATGCGCCGGGTTGGCCAGGCGCAGGTGGCGTAGCGTGTCCGCAACCAGAAGGTGACTGAACTCGTCGTAAATATCCGGGGAAGGGACGGGATGACGAATGAGCAGGATGAGGCGGAGTGCAACGGGCGTGACCGCCAGTAATAGAATGCTCCAGCCTGTCCGCTCCGCAAGGCGTTCCGCGCCGCGCGCCAGGCGAGACCGCCAGATCAGGGTGAAGGCAATCAGAAGCGCCGCAAGCGTAATCTCGAGAAAATCGGCCGCCCCGAACCCGACAGGATTGTGAAGCGGTAAGAGTGAGCGAAACAGGTCCAAGAGAAACACTAAAATGGAACTTTCAGCGTCCCAGGGAATGGCGACCACGTCAACTTACACACTGGAAGACCAGGCGCGGATGAGCCTCGCGAAGAATTACTTCGCCTGGCAAGGACGGCTCGTCAAGCGGGAACTGGGCCGGCGGGTGGTGGAGGTTGGCTGTGGGATCGGCAACTTCACCCGGATGCTGCTGGACCGCGACCTGGTCATCGCACTCGACGTCGAGCCCGGCTGCATCGACAAGCTGAAGGAAAGATACGCGAACCAACCGAATCTGCGAACGTTTGTCCGCGACGCCGGGCGAGAGGGCTTGGCGGACCTGGCCTCTTTTCAGCCGGACTCCTGCGTCTGCCTGAACGTCCTGGAGCATATCCAGGACGATCTCGGCACGCTACGATCGATGGCGTCCGCGCTCGTACCGGGCGGTGTCGTGGTGCTTCTTGTGCCCGCGTTTCGAGCGCTGTATGGTCCCATCGACAGGAACCTGGGACACTACCGGCGGTACACCCGGCGGTCCATGGCTGAGCTGGCGGAGTCGGTGGGATTGCGCGTTCAGACGGCGCGTTACCTGAACATGGTCGGCTTCTTCGGCTGGTGGGCTAATGCTCGTCTTTTTCGTCGCGAGGCGCAGTCCGAAGGTCAGATCGAAATGTTCGATAAGTACATTGTGCCGGTCATGTCGCGAGTGGAGAATATTGTTTCACCGCCATTCGGACAATCTCTGTTTTTCGTTTTACGGAAGCCATGAAGGTTTCTGTAATTATTCCTGTTTACAATGAATTTCGAACTTTCCAGGAAGTTCTGGAGCGCGTGCGCCAGGCGCCCTTGCCGGAAGGCTGCACGAAGGAAATCATTGTGATCGATGATGGCTCAACGGACGGAACCGCGGAGATTCTCGGGAAACATGCGCTGGCAGGCACCATCTCGGCGCACCATTCCGCTCGGAATGCAGGAAAAGGAAACGCCATCCGGATCGGCATCGGCCGGGCTTCAGGCGACATCGTAATCATCCAGGACGGCGATCTTGAGTATGACCCGAACGATTACGCGCGCGTGCTGGAGCCGATCGTAAAAGGCGAGGCGGACGTCGTTTATGGCTCGCGCTTTCTCGGCAATCCCATTGGGATGGCGACGAAGCACCTGCTTGCGAACCGCGTGCTGACGGGCGCGGCAAACATGCTCTACGGTGCGCGGTTAACGGATGAGGCGACCGCCTACAAGGCCTTCCGCATGCCGGTATTACGTGCAATGAAACTGGAGTGCAGGCGTTTCGAGTTTTGTCCCGAAGTCACAGCCAAGGTTCGGCGCCTGGGTTACCTTATTCGGGAAGTGCCCATCAGCTATAACGCGCGACGAATCGCGGACGGCAAGAAGATCCGCATGCGGGACGGTGTTCAAGCGCTATGGACTCTTTTGAAGTGGCGTGTCGCCCCCCGGCGCAAATTCGTCCAGTAATCGGGTCACGCGTTTGCGCTTTTGTCGCGCCGCCGGGACGCCCAATACTTCTTCATCCGGCGGGAAACCTCCATGCGAGCTTCGGCATCCATGGAGCGGCGGCCCACTCTCGATTCACCTGGCACCGGCAACTTTGTTGAAACAATTTGCAACTGCTCCAGAGACTTGATGATCTGTTCCAGTTTCTCGCGCTCATCGCGCAAGTCCCGAATGATCCCGATTAGATCCATCGCTACCCCTTTATCCCAAACGATCAGCGCGCTAGGAAAGGCCAGTGGGCAATATAGTGGTAATGAAACCGGCTGACCGCCACGTAACACAGTCCAAATATTAACAAAACTACGATCAAAGTTATCAACCCTATTTTTTTCCACGGGAGCGTACGGTCCTCGCGCTTCAATACCAGAAGGTAGCTGGCAAATATCCCGGCATAGAAAAGAATGCACATGGGTGTGGCGAACAGCATTAGATTGAAGACGTCGGGAGTGGGTGTGATAATGGCCGCCAAAATCACGATACCGAGGATGGCGTACCGGCTGTGGCTGATCAGGAATTTCGGCGTAACGACGCGCAGCAGCGTCAGGAAGAAGATCAGGATAGGCAGTTCGAACACCACGGCAATACCAAGCGTGACATTCACGAACATGTCGAAGTACTCGTTGATCGAAATCAGCGGTCGGACGTTCTTCGTGATTCCGATCCCAAGCAGAAATGTCAGGCCGAAGCGAAACGCGACGAAATACGCGAAACAGCCGCCGAGGATAAAAAGGCCCGCGGAACAAATCACAAAGGGCGCGGCGAAACGGCGCTCTTTTTTGTACAGCCCCGGAGCAATAAAGGCCCACACCTGGTAGAGAATCCATGGAGAACTGAGAAAAATCGCGACCAGCGTCGGGAGTTTGAACCAGATCACATTGAACGCCTCCATGGGAGTGATCTGGGCGAGTTCGGGTGGTTTGATGCCAAGAGTGGTGAGCGCCGCGACGGCCGGGGCGCTGACAATGCCCCACAAGTCCTCGCAGAACGTGAGGCTGACCATGAAAGCAGCGGCGACGCCGATAAGCATCAGGAAGATACGTTTGCGAAGCTCCTCCAGATGGCCCAGGAACGACATGCGAAGCATGCCTTCTTCCTCGTCGTCCTCTTCCCTTTCTTCCTTCGGCGGCGGCTTTTTGTGCCCTCCCCCACCGGAAGACGGCGTGAGCGGAGCGGCCGGCGGCACGCTCACAGCCATCGGCGGCGGAGCCACTGGTCCGGCAGGCGTGGCGGGCGACGAATCGTAGGTGTATGATTCGTCGTAATACGTGTACGGAGATGGCTCCTCCGCGTGAGTTTCAACAGCGGGCGTGTGTTCGTTGGGAGACACAGGGCCGCCGGCGGGAGATTTCTCTCCCTTCGGATCTTCCGGTGATGCCATTTGCGTTCTAGCTCTTTACAGTTGTTTGCTCAGCCGGCTCACCGTGGGACGTGTGCGGGAGTGGTTCCGTCGTTGCAGTGTTCGGGTAGCCTTCATGGGAATAGGTCCCATTCGCGATGGTGCCTTCCGGGGCGGCAACGGGTTCGGTGATGGCATGAGTCGATTCAGCGCCCTGAGTTGCGGATGCGCCTAGTGTGGACGGTTCAAGTGCGGGCAAATCGGAGGTTGCGGCCAGTTCATGGCCGGGATCGTAGGAGGAGTAGTCGTAATTGTAATTGTCGTGATAGTGACTATCGGTGACTTCCTTGATCGATTGTGTTTCCCGCTCCAGGTCTCTCATTTCGCGATCGAACGTGGACTTCAGTTCGTTTTTCGCCCGATTGAATTCAGTCAATCCTTTGCCCAGCATCTTACCGAGCTCCGGCAACTTCTTGGGGCCGAAGAGTAGCAGTGCGAGGACAAAGATAAAGACCATCTCGGGATAGCCTATGGGACCCATCGTGAATTCTCCACCTTCATTGTAAGGGGTTGACTGGGCTGGCGCAAAGCCGTCGCTGGTACCGCGGGTACTTAAAAGTTGAGCCGGAGCGAGAATTGCAGGTTCCGTCCGCCCGGATCGTCGCGTTCGAGAGATCCCGATAGGGCCCCGTGGGTCGGGATCTGGCGGATTCTCAGCGCCCGGGAAAATGGCTCAAATAATATTTAGTCTACGGTTCCAGAACGCAGACATCCCGAAGATTGCGGTATTTCTCGGCATAATCGAGCCCATAGCCCACCACGAATTCGTCCGGGATGTGGAATCCTACGTACCTGACATCCACCCGCCTCAGCCGCCGCTCGGGCTTATCGAGCAAGGTCGCAATGCGCACCGACCTGGGATTGCGCTGTTGGAGAAGCTGCGTCAGGTAGTTTAGCGTTACGCCGCTGTCGATGATGTCTTCGACGATCAGCAGATCCGCTCCCTCGACCGCGATATCCAGATCCTTCGTAACCCGTACCTGCCCGGAACTGGTCTTCGCCTTGCCATAGGAGGAAATGCCCATGAAGTCGATGAAAGTATCGCGCTTGATAGCGCGGGCCAGATCGGCAAGGAAGAAGCACGCGCCCTTGAGAATGCAGATGAGGTAGAGGGTTCCGTCCGGATAGTCGCGATCGATTTCAGCGCCAAGCTCAAGAATGCGCTTCTGGATGATTTCTTCGGACAGCAACGGGCGGAGAGAGGACACTTGGGTTATTGTAAGGCACCGAATGAATTCAACCCCGACGGTAAGTCGTCGGTCCGCGAGTGCGTCTACGCCAGTGCTTTCCTAAACGCCGCAGCGATTTCTTCTATCGGGCGGCGATTTAGCGTCTCGTTGATCTGCAACTGCGGTGCGGCGCCGATCACGATACCGGCCACACGCAACCGCTCTCGAACGGTCTCTAATTTAGCTCCGGTCACGGACATTCCGAAGATATTGGAGCCGCTCTTTACCTTCTCGAACTGGAAGCGTCCCGTATTTTCAAGCAAGCTCATCAATTGATTTCCATTTCGAATTGCTCTCCCATAGCGGCCTTCAAAACCGTCGAGGAAATGCGTGGCGACCACGGCCGGTTCCCAGGCGTGCAGTAAGCCACCTCCGAACTGACGGCGAAGCACGGGTATTTTCGCGATCAGGTCTTTGGGACCAGCCAACACGGCCCCGAACGGCGCATTAAAATATTTGTAGAGCGAGACGTAGACTGTGTCGAATAACGCCGCGTACTGAGTTGGCGAGATGCCGGTGTACGCGGACGCGAGAAACACGCGGGCGCCATCCAGGTGCGTTCCGATCGCCTTTTCCCTCGCGAATGCCGTTATTTTCCCCATCTCCTCGAAGTCGAACACCTCGCCTCGCTGCCTGCGGACGGGCGATTCAATCGATAACGCTCCGATCGGCATTGGGTAAGGAGGACCGGACGAATCCGCCACTGCCCTGCTGAATTCCGGAAGAGTAAAAGTGGAGCGGCCTGGCGCAAGCGGAACCAGGTTCAATCCGCTTAACATCTCCGCGCAATCGTTCTCATCTCGATAAAGATGGCTCTCCTGCTGCACCAGTACACGGCGCTTGTCGCCGGCCAGCAACCGCACGGCAAAATGGTTTGCCATGGTACCCGTGGGCAGGAAGATCGCGGCTTCTTTGTCTAGAAGTTTGGCGAACACATCCTGTAATTTCTCCACCGCGCCCCCTTCCAGGTACCGGTCTGTAACGCTATCGCCCTTCGCAAGGATCTCCTGGAGGAGCTTGGCATATTGCGCGGGTTGAAATGGAATTCCATCCCCTGAAAAAGAGACCAGATCGCGCGGCGGATTGCTTTGGGGCAATGTGCTCTGCGCCATGGCAAGGCCCGGTAGAGCACTTGCCAGAAATGAACGGCGGGGGATGAAGGGCATAGGAGAATGTTACTCCCTGATGTCGCGCGATCGCGTGCGGATCACACGCGGAATTCAATAGAATAGGGGAACCTGATATGGCGCTCTGCAGCCGTTTTGCCGCGTTGTTCCTTGCGGTGCTTCCCGCCTGCGCACAGGACGTGGATTTCAACCGGCAGATCCGGCCCATCCTTTCCGACAAGTGCTATCCCTGCCACGGCCCGGACGCCGCCAACCGCAAGACGAAGCTTCGATTCGACCTGGAAGAATCCGCAAAGGCTCCGCTTGCAAACGGCAAACTCGCGATCTCCGCCGGGCATCCCGAGCAAAGCGAGCTAATCTCGCGTGTCGCCTCCACGAATGAAGGCACACGGATGCCGCCTGCCTACATGGGCAAAGAAGCGCTGAGCCCGCGAGACATCGAACTGCTCAAAACCTGGATTTCCCAGGGCGCAAAATGGCAACCATTCTGGTCGTTTGTGCCTCCCAAACGCCCGCCTTCTCCAGCTGTGCATGACGTCAAATGGGTGCGCAATCCAATCGACGCATTCATACTTAGCCGTCTGGAGCAGGATGGCCTGCGCCCTTCGCCGGAAGCTGATAAACCAATCCTGATTCGTCGTGCGTCGCTGGATCTCACCGGGCTTCCGCCTACCCCGGCTGAGGTTGACGCTTTCGTCCACGACGAATCCCCAAATGCGTATGAAAAAGTAGTGGACCGGCTTCTCGCCGGCCCGCGCTATGCCGAGCGCATGGCATTTCGATGGATGGAAGCGGCCCGCTATGGCGACACTAACGGCTACCAGACGGACGGCCCGCGCGACATGTGGCGCTGGCGCGATTGGGTGATCGACGCTTACAACCGCAACATGCCTTACGATCGGTTCGTTGTTGAGCAAGTTGCAGGCGACCTGCTGCCCAAAGCCGGCACATCGCAAAAAATCGCAAGCGGCTTCAATCGTAACCACCGGACAACGGGTGAAGGCGGCATCATCCCGGAAGAGTATCGTGTCGAGTATGTCGCGGACCGTGTGCAAACCACCTCAACCGTGTTCCTCGGTCTTACCGTAGGCTGCGCCCGCTGCCACGACCACAAGTACGATCCCATCACCCAGAAGGAATTCTATAGGCTCTTCTCCTACTTCAATCAGATTCCGGACGAGAAGGGTTTCGTATGGAACTACGGAAATGAAGAGCCCTTCGTGAAGGCTCCACTACCGGCCCATGAGACGACACTGGCTGAGCTGGACCAAAAGGTGGAGATCGCCGAAAACGCCTGGGAGTCTCAGATGCCGGCGCTCCATACTGCGCAGCTTCAGTGGGAGTCGCGCCCCGCCGCAACCGACTGGACCGTCACCAGATCGCTCGTCTTCTCGCACCCCCAGGAAAGTGTCTACGATGGCAAGCAATTCTTCGAGCAGAAGGATGGCAAAGCGGTCGATTTCGACTACCTGCAACCGTTCACTTACTCCGCCTGGATCAAGCCGGAGGGCGAAAATCCGCAAGCAATCAGCGGCGGCATCTTATCCCATTCGGATGATTACATGGAGGGTTCGGGCCACGGCATTTACCTGATCAACGGCCATATCCGCTTTCATCTGATCCACCGGTGGACCGACCTCGGAATTCGCGAAGAGACGAAAT
>JAOAPQ010000575.1 GCA_025462965.1 Bryobacterales bacterium | reverse complement strand
TTGCATGAACAGGCGTTTATCGGAAAGCTGGGGTTCACCGTTGCGGACGCCGCCGCGCTCACGGATGTCGAGTCGTTCTTCCATATCCTTATGCTACTGTGCGACGCCCTAAGAATCTCGTGAAACGCTTGCGCCCGCGAAAACACTTCTAACCGAAAGGCATCCCATGGCGTCCAGACTACTCAGCAATGGCAGTGCCGGAACCGACGTGCGCAATCTGCAGGGGTTGCTGAACTTTCATCTCGCCCGGACCAGCGCCGCACCGCTTAAGCCCGACGGACAATTCGGTTCCTTGACGGACCGCGCCGTCCGCCGCTTCCAGACCTTGAATCGCCTGCAGGTAGACGGCGTCGTCGGACCGCAGACAACGGCCGCGCTTATCGACGTGAGGAGCGCAATCTCGTTCACTCAAATGACTCCCACGGGTGCCGATAGCGCGTCAATCGCCGGGCTGGTCACAACCGGAAGCGCACGAGTGGGTCCGCGATTTGCGTCATTCATCCGGCCGGGGCCCGTCTCCGGGGCACCGCGACTTCAGTCCCAATTCTTGCGTACGCAGTCGTTCGGCAATACCGTGGGCCAAAGCGCACCGCCCACGACGCCGCTGCCCGTTCAGCAAACCGTCGTGGTGGGTGTAGGTCAGCAGGCGAACTTCAATCCGTGGTTTATCTCGCCCCTGGTGCTCACTGTCCAGTGGAACATTTTGCTCCAGAACGACGGTCGCCGGCTGTTCCAGATCAGCCCCGGCGTCCAGTTCTTTCAGAACCAGATCGGGTCGCCGAGTGGGAACTGGTCCGGCCAGGGCTTTATTCAGATGGGTCCGGTGGGACCCCTTGGACCGGACGGCAAACCGCAGCCGCTCTTGAAACTCGGGCCGCTCGACCTCTTCAACCCGTTCGTTCAGGCATTTGTGCAGAAAAACCAGGGACAAGCCGCCGGTGCAGGGTTTGCCTTCGGAGATCAGGTGAACTGGGTACTGATACCAGACGTCCTCAGTTTGAATGCCAACGTGCAGGAAGTATTCAGTACGGACCTGAGTACCGGAAGGGCGGCTGTCCCGGCCACTCAAGTCCTTGGCGGAATAACCGTAGACGTAATTCAAATTGCGAAGAAGATCTTCTAAGTTGCCGCCTATGGCGTCGCGACCAAGAACGGCTTGGTGGTCGGGTGATCCGACCCGCGCTCCGGTTCAACCGTAACGGCTACCGCCGCGAGCGGCTGGTCAATCGGCTCCGCGATATGTATTACCGATCCGTCCGCTCGCGGCGCGAACAATCCGGCCGGAGCAGGTTGGGCGCCCTTCGGAATGATCCACATCTCGTAAGTCTTGCCGGCCGGCGCTGGCTTGAAGTTCGAAGCGAGAAGAAGCACGCCGCGGCTTCGGCTGGCGAAGATGTCCGCTCGAAAATCCGGCTGCTGGACGGAAAGCTGTTTGACATCGCCCGAGCTGAGCAGAGTGAGCGCTTCACTCGATCGTGCCTGTTGCATGCTCATTCGCACCGTGAACAATGTAAGAAGCGCGAGGGCGGCGCCGAGACCCGCAAGCCAGCCGACCCTCGGACTGGACGGGCGCTCTTGAACCATTGCCAGGATCCTGCGGCGAAGACCGGGAGAAGGATCTGTCTGCCTAACGCCAAGACTTAGACGTGCGGCAAAGTCCAGGGCTTCTCGAACGGCGGGTTCACACGTGGGGCAATTCGCGGCCAAGTGCTCGCGCAGTGCCGCGAGCACCGCACCTTCGCTGATCCCGAGAGCGAACGCATCATACTCTTCGCGCAACTCGTCGCACGTCATGCCGGCACCCGGTCGAGTTCTTCCCGCAACCTTTTCAGCGCGCTGCGCACCCATGTCTTGATGGTACCGAGCGGTTGGCCTAGTTTCTCCGCCATTTCGGTTTGGGACAGTCCTTCGTAATAGGCAAGCTCGATCACCTTCTTCTGGTTGTCGTTCAGCGTGGTGAGCGCCGCCCTGACAATTCTTCCCTGGTCGGAACTGATGAGGTCGCGTTCGCTGTCCACGAACAGCGATGGATGTTCGCGCTCCTCCAGCTCATAAACATTGCGGCTCATTCGCGCCGCCGCGGAACGAACATGATCGATGGCCCGGTTGCGGGCCACAGTGAGAAGCCACGGTCCCATGGCGCCGCGCTGCGAATCGAAGGCCTGCACGCGATTCCATACGCGGAGAAAAGTTTCCTGCACCAGATCCTCGGCGATTCCCGAGTCGCGCACGATCGCGATAATCACCGAGTATGCCAACCGCCCGAATCGGTCGTATAGTTCCGCGAGAGCGCGCGGGTCGCGTCGCTTCAGGCGATCCACCAGCTCCCGGTCTCCCTCCGGAACTTCCAGCCCGAGGAGCAGCCCTAGAAGTGACATGTGAATGATTGCGGATTGAGCCGCATCGGAGTTGGCTTGAGTATATATGGACGGCTTTCAACAGGACAACCAAACGCGTGCCCTTTCATCGCTCGCCGTCAAACCGCGACCCGACGTCATTGACATCGACGGCCGTGCTCGTCGCTCCAAAACATCGCGGAACATGCGACTGGTAAGGCTCCGACGAGAAAAACATTTCCGGCCTTCTATGTTGCGGAGCTTTTTCGGCTCATCGCCATCGCCTCGAGTCCGTTCGAGAACAGCGACTTCATGCATTTTTTCCTTGACAAATTTTTTGAACAACCTTATATATGAATCACATTGCGATTTTTTGGATCGCAAATTTTACATTAGGGAGAATCAATCGATGAAGAACGCAACCAAGAAGCCCGTCGCGAAGAAGAAGGCTGCTCCGAAGAAAAAGAAGTAGCCGCGTCGTCCTGTTAAGGACGAAACTGAGTTACCAACTGGCCCCGATTCGTCGGGGCCTTTTTTTATGTCTGCGGCCGGAGCGCTTGCTTTCGATATATCGGACGCCGAAGTCCGAATTCAACTCCGCGCGTCAAGCGCGGAGTTTATAGTTGGGCGCGCCGCCGAAAAACGGCGGTTGCGGCTCCGGTCCGGGGTTGCGGCCCATCTTGTCCATCTCGCTGAAGTAAACGCGGCGATTCTCATCCATCGCAACATTCGACATAATCACCGCAATGGAATCGGAAAGGCCCACTTCCATGTCCGCCAGCGGGTGGCCGGAGTTGTGGACGTCGCGGAAGAAGCTTTCCAGTTCGGTTTCCACCGGGTTCCGGTCTTCGTCGGAAGCGAGCACGCCCTTCGAAGCAAGCCACTGTTTCGCAAAACCCTTTTCGCGTTCGAAAAACGGATCGGTCGGTTTGGGAATCTTCTCGAGGGCCATGGCCAGGGGGAAACCGCGCTGCGCCGTTCCCGAAACGTATGTTGCTCCGGCCACGATCTTCGGCGCGGGACCGGAAGACGCTGGCGTCACCTTCGCGGTCTGAGGTTCGCGGAACCACATGGCTGTCGGAAGGGTGCTCTCACCGTTGCCCACAGTGATCTCGATCGCACCTTCCGTACCCATGATGCACTCACCCATTTCAGGCCGGCTGCTGTTCAACATCGGGAGGTGAGAGTTGGTGGTGATGGCGCTGTAAGTCATTTTCCGGCCCTTGGAGTACTGGTAGATGAGCTGGATATTGTCGTAGACATCGCGACCATCGTGCCAGTGATCCAAACCGCCCAGGCCGATCACAAATTCCGGTGAGGAGCCGAAGATGTAGTCCGCGACATCCGTCTGGTGAGAGGCGATCTCCGCCGCGAGGCCGCCGGAAAATTCGCGGTACATGCGCCAGTTCGCTTTGTACTTCCCAACTTTCGCGGCATCGCCCTTCATGACCCAGCCGGGATTGCGGTGCCACTGCGCATGGACGTGCGTGACGTCGCCCAGGAGACCCTTGTCCACGATCTCCTTCGCCATCTGGTAGAACTTGCTGTACCGGCGCTGCAGCCCCACCTGCAGGACTTGCTTCTCGTGCTGCGCGTAAAGCGCGCGCAGGGCGTGAACTTCTTCGGGCCGGAAGACGAGGCTCTTCTCGCAAAAAGTGTGTTTGCCCGCGAGGAGTGCGTCCTTGGTGACGGAGTAGTGCGCGGAGAGATGGACCGAGATGATTACCGCGTCCACATCCTTATCGCCCAGTAGATTGCGGTAATCGGAATAGATTTTGGGCTTACTTCCCGCCAGCTTAACGCCCAGCGCGGCGTGGTCGCTATCCACATCGCAAACCGCGACGCAGCGCCCGTTATCGACCTTACTGAGGTGGTGCAGCAGGTATTGCCCGCGTCCGCCGACACCGATGATTCCATACTTCACCTGGTCGGTCGCGGCATGAACTGTCTGAATTGAGGGCGCGGCCTGCAATGTGGTCGCGGCGGCTGCGGCTCCCGCCAGTTTGACAACGTCGCGGCGGGAAATATCTGTGTTCTCAGGCATGGGTCTTCCTCGGCAGGGTTTTGATGAAATTCAAATGTCAGTCTATTCCTTTTGACGGAGTCGCGCAAACACAATGGATAGACTCGTGACCGACGCTGCTGCGCACAGCCAGACGAACCAGTCGCCCCATCGGGTATAAAGCGTCTCCCTGTGCAAGTAGCCGAAGGGCAGAACTTCGGCGCGTTCGCGCCAGGAAGGCTCTTCTTTGATGATTCGTCCGGCTGGATTAATGGACGCGGAGATGCCGTTGTTCGTTACGCGTACGATCCACCGCGCGTTTTCTGCCGCGCGCATACGCACGATCTCAAGATGTTGGAAACGCGCGGCGGAGCGACCGAACCAGCTGTCGTTGGACAAGTTGAAGAGCACGGTTGCGCCGGCGCGCGGAAACTGGCGGATGTAATTCGGAAAGACCGATTCGTAGCAGATGAACGTCCCGATTCCGTCCGCTACGATGGGTCGCGTGCCGGCCGCAAATTCTCCGGCTTCCTTTGACACCTTTTGAGCGAGGCCGCCGAAGGGCCATGGGACGAATTCGCCGAAGGGTACCAAGTTCACCTTGTCGTAACGGCTGATGAAGCGTCCGTCTTTGCCAATGAGAAGCGCGGAGTTGAGCGCCGCCCCGCTGTCCGTGTGGCTGACCACGCCTGCAAGAAGTTCGGTATTGACCTGTTTCGCGATGGCTGGGAGATTCGGATCGTAATCGTAAATGGGCGCCGGGACTTCGGGCCATACGATGATGGCGACGGGAGTCGGCGGGATGGAGAGCTCCGCGAAGCGGCGCTCGAGCGCGGCGACCGTATCGGTGGACCAGGGAAAATCGTCCGGAATATTGGGCTGAACCGCGAGCGCGGACGCTTGTGGCGCAGGCGATGGAAGCTGCGGAAGAAAAACGAGGAGAAGTATGGGAGAGCAGACCTTCAGCCTGCGTAGGTCAAGACTACAAAGTGTTGCCGCGATCAGTGCTAGGACGAATGAGATTCCCCAGACACCCGTCCACGGAGCAAGGCGGGGCAGAATGGGCCAGTCGATACTTGCGTTTCCGAGCACCAGCCATGCGAACCCGGTGTAGTTGTGCGTCCACTCAAAGAAGGTCCAAAGAGCCGCGATCGCCGGAGGCCCCCACCAGGACCGCGTGAGATATCCGGCAAGCCACGCAAAGAGTCCCATCTGGATAGCTTTGGCAAGGCAGAAGAGTACGAATAACGCCCAGCTTTCCGCCACGCTCATGCCTCCGTGTTCCGCCAGAGTGGATTGAATCCAGTAACAGGTTCCGAACCAGTAAATCACTCCCGTGAAGTAGCCGATCCAAAAACGCCGGAGCGGCCGAGTTTCGCGCGCAACCGCTACGAGCAGTGGAATGAGCGCGAACGGAGCGAGAAACGTGCAGTTGCATCGCGGGAACGCCAGAACGAGCAGGATCCCCGTGAGTAGACCGATCAAGCGGGGCGGTTCGCTTCTTCGCTGACAAGGTCAGCCATGTAGGAACTTCGGACCAGCGGTCCGCTGAAGACCATGCGGAAGCCGATGCCAAGTCCATAGTCCCGCCAGGCATCAAACAGCTCGGGAGCGATGAACTCCCGAACAGCCAGATTGCGTCGCGTGGGCTGAAGATACTGGCCGATGGTCGCCACATCCACATCGTGCGCTCGCAGATCGCGCATGAGTTGACGTACCTCTTCGTCAGTTTCGCCGAGGCCCACCATGAATCCGGATTTCGTCAGCACCGCGGGCCGGTGCACCCGCGCAAACGCCAGCACGTCAAGTGACTGGGTGTAGTTCGCCTGAGGGCGGACCCGCCGGTACAGACGCGGCACAGTTTCCATGTTGTGGTTGAATACGTCCGGACCCCCATCGAGCACGCGTGCGACCGCCGACATGTCCCCACAAAAATCGGGAGTCAGCACTTCGATGCGAGCTTCCGGCAACGCTCCCCGAACTTCGCGCACGGTGCTTGCGAAGTGCCGGGATCCACCGTCGTCCAGGTCATCGCGATTCACGCTGGTGATGACGACATAGCGCAGCTTCATGTCCGCGGCCATGCGCGCGACATTCGCGGGCTCGGACGGATCGAGCCGCATGTCTTGTTTGGCGGGATGGCCCTTTGGAACCGAGCAGAAACCGCAACCGCGCGTGCAGAGATTTCCGAGAATCATGAAGGTCGCGGCCCCGCGGTGAAAGCACTCGTGGATATTCGGACATCGCGCCGATTCGCAAACGGTGTGTAGGTTCAGGGCGCGCAGTCCGGATTTCAGCTTGTTGAGCGATTCGAAATGCGTAGGGCCCTTGCGCGCCCATTCGGGAAGCCGCGGCCCGCGCGGAGAAGCAATCTGAACCAGAGTTTCCGCCAAAGACAACCTACTTCGATACGACCGATTCGAAACCGAGATCTTTCAAGCTGGACTTT
>JAOAPQ010000561.1 GCA_025462965.1 Bryobacterales bacterium | reverse complement strand
CAGCCGAGAAGAAACGGAGAAGTCGAAGCGGCCCGCAAATGGGATTGACGCTCCTCTGAAGCGTTCTTGACATCTCCTCCGGATTTGCGAATCAAGGAAGTCAGAAGACCCGGAAGTATGAGTTTTAACCGGGTTTCGCGCCAGGTATCCAAAGAGCGAGGACTTCCTTGGGTCGAGACTGAAATGCGTATCGACATTGCAGCGTTACTACGGAATCGAATCTTACCCCTGGCCGGCTGGGTAGCCCGATATGCGTCAATATCGCTACCTATTCCTGCACCTCAGTCCTACTCCGATCCAAGAATCTGATCCATTTGTCTTTAAAAAAAGCGAACGTTCGACGTAGCCAACGCACTCTCAGTGGTTCGCCGAAACGATCCCATGCCAACCGGTGCTCCGGCTGGCGTGCGCATCTGCGGTTTAATAAACAGGCCATCATCCTGACTTGCTAACCTCAGCAGATGGATTTGTGGAGCGACGATAGCGGGGGCAGCGGCTTTCAACAGCATCGTTAGTCGCGTTGCAAGCGACGTCTTTGTACTTCTGCGGGCGCCTTCGAGCGCTCCGCAAATGCTGCTGATAACTAGGACTGTATTTATCGACGCGGAGGATTCTCTCTTGACTTCTGCGACGCTTTCTCGGAGAATTCTACAGCAGCATATTCAAAGACAAGGGGCGTCCGAGTGGAGCAATTTCCGTCCATCCCATTGGGGTTCCACCATATTTTACGCTGCTCCGAGTCACGGCTGTTTAAGCCGCACCGATTTGGAATGGTCCCGAACTGCACGCCTTTTCCGAGGCATCCTCTGTAGTTGGCTCGGCGAAAGCCGAATTGAGCGCGGGTCGGGAAGCTATATCTTGCGGAATTGCGAAGCCGTTTAGATGTGCCAGACAAAAACAGTGCGGGCAACGGTCATTATGACGACAGAATGAATATCACAAGTGCAAAGGAGATAATTCGTATGCGACACCGAAGAACGATTCGTGAGACCGTCGAGGCCGGCATCAACAACCTCGCCGAGCTTCAGGGATCCTTGCTTAGCGCCATCCAGCTCGAATTTTCGACCATTCCGCCGTATCTGTGCGCGCAATGGTCCATTAATACCGACCCCAGCGACGTCAGCGACATGATTCAAGGAGTGGTGGTCCAGGAGATGCTGCATTTTGGCTTGGCGTGCAATATGTATACCGCCACGGGCGGATCGCTCAATGGCCAGATTGCCACGCCCGGCTTTGTTCCCGCCTATCCGACTGACGGGTTGCCTGGCGACGTTCTTCCCGGGCTTGTTGTGTCGCTGGCGCCGGTCGGCAACCAGTCGCTGCAGACATTTATGTCGATCGAATTCCCCGATGTAACACCCATCGTCCAACAACCGGCCACTCCTCCTTCGCCCGCGCCACCAGCTCCGCCGACGATTGCTCAGTTCTACCAGACGCTCGCAGCCGGCTTCACCGCCGTGTTTCCCGACGGGTCGCTGCCGAACAATCCGTCTCCGAACCAGGTGGTCACCAACGTGGGTTCCGACCAGTTGTTCCCAATCAACACGGTCGCGGACGCACTGAAGGCCATCCAAGAGATCACTGACCAGGGCGAAGGCACCAGCACGTCACCCGACCAAGGTACATTTGATCCCAGTGAACTCGCGCATTACTATATATTTGCCCAAGTCTATTACGGCAAAATGGTGGCCCAGGAGGGAAATGCTTTCCAATACTCGGGCGCGACCGTCACCATGCCGACTGTGTTCAACTTCGCGCCGCAGTCGCCAAATGCGCCCGATCAGACGACGTTCATCAGCGCGTTCACGAAATTGATGACGCAGCTGGAAGCATGCTGGTCGAGCGGCTTCAGCATCGAGACGGCCATCAACACGATGTTCGCGCTGCAGACTGCCGGCGTTATCCTGATCCAGGCCGGTTTTACTCCTCAGTTCGACTTCCAGGCGGCGAGCGTTCCCACAAGCGCATAGATCGTGGAGCGCCTGAAACCGCCGGCAGCGCCACGGTCCAGTCAACGATGATGCCCGTTACCCGTTAGGGCGTCGCCGGACGGAACCGGACCTACGGACGGGCCGGCACCGAGTGTTAAATGGACGGCTGTGTGGGCGCGTGCCCCGATGGCTCCGCCAAAGTTGTGATCTCGACGCTCAATGACGACCGAAGCACGCCGGGGGACGCGACAACATCTCTCGACAGCCATCGGGAGGCATGATTGAGAACCGATCCGCAAAAATCTGGTTGTGACCTGTCTGCCCTAGAATCCGGCTCTTGGTCCTCTAAGGCGCCTTGCCGGCATGTGGTCCATAAACAACGCAATAGGCTTTCAACACCGCGTTATCTATGCGGGCCAGTATAGCGCTGCATCGACCGGTGCCAAGAGCGTTAAGAGGGAATATCGCTAGCGGTTCGGTTTGTCCGTGGCATGCAATGCTCCAGCCGGGATTACCCTACCGTAGTCACCCGCGGTTGATCACCGGCCACGCACCGGTCGCCAGGCAGTTCCGCGAGTCGCCGACTTTGGCGCTCATGCGGATTACGTCCGGATTGGCGACCATGCTGGAACTGATAGAATTTCGATCTACACTGTGCCTGTGTGATGAGTTTCGCGATGATGTCTCAGGCCCGCCGAAGTCTTCTCTGCCATGCAGAACGACAAAATCGCCTATTCTGCTCGTCCCGGAGCGTCTTTAGCGGACTCATCCGAAATCGCAATCGATGGAGTGGAAAAATCGAGAGTCACAGCCCCTACGCAGAGAGGAAAGTCTTCGTTTGTTGATATTAGTTTCTGTGACACACGTTGAAAAGCCGTTGAAGCAAGCAACTTGTCACGGAATTCGGTTAATCCGTTTCAGGCGGTAGCAACCCCGTTTCAGCGACACACGTTCTGTCAAGCGCGGCGCTCAAATCTGCTAGAAGCACCACAGCACTGGTCGGGCGGCATTGGGGATGTAACGAGAACACTCGCTCGTAGAGCCTTGATAATCGCGCTGGCGGATCTGGCATACTTGCCGATGCGGGTACGAAATTCCCGTTCCGGATCGCGGTTCGCATAGCAATTACGTCCGTTGCGGCAAAGGGGCGGGTGCCGGTTAGCATCTCGTAACTGATCACTCCCAGAGCCCAGATATCCCAGCTAATGGAAGGGACCGCTCCATCGAGTTGCTCCGGCGCCATGTAGTCCAGAGTCCCCGCGATCGTACCTGCTGCTGTTAGCAGTGTTATTGTTGCCGCAGTGGAGTCGTCGAAAGCTGGGTCGAGGAGCTTTGATAAACCGAAGTCAACTATTTTCGCACCCTCTCGCGTTAGAAAAATGTTCTCCGGTTTCAGATCGCGGTGTATGAGACCGTGTTGATGAGCCGCGTGTACTCCCGCGCAAACGGCGCGCAAGATGGATAGCGTCCGCTCTGCATCAAGTCTGCGCTCTGCGCGCAGTTCATTCCGGAGCGTCCCGCCGTGAAGCAACTCCATCACGAGAAACGGCCGCGCACTGTCCGTGACTCCGAAATCGAAAATGGCCACGACACTCGGATGCGAAAACTTGGCTGCTAGACGGGCTTCGCGCTCGAACCTGGGAATCGCCGCAGAGTTGGCGATCAGTTCCTCACGTATAAGTTTGACTGCGACCCGACGCTGCAGCACCAGATCGGCCGCCTCGTAAACCGCACCCATTCCGCCGGCGCCAATGCGCTGCTCGATCCGGTATCGTCCGGCTAGCACTCTGGCGAAGTTGCGTGTGACCAGCCGCGAACCGTCATTCACGCAAACGGACCGGTCCGATTCCTCACAAGCGCCGCAGGTGGGACATTCGCAGAACGAGCGAACTTCCAATTTCCCGACTGACACCCGAGTAAAGCATAACGCCAAACCCGCGGCAACTGCATGCAAGATCTCCCGGTCATCCCTGCTGTATGGCTCTTCAGATCTTTTCCGGCCTAACAGCAAAAAGGCCTCACGGCGGTCCTCCGAAGCCAGGATAGGGATGAAAAGCTCTATGCGTTCTTGCTCGATCCACTGAACCTCATCATGGGGCAATTGCTCCAGCCATCCCGCGCGGCCGGCCGACGCGTCGAGAGGTTTTTCCAAGACTCGCAACAGCGAAACGACTTTGCGCTCCGGGCGAATACACAATACGCTTGTGGCCACTCCTGCGCTCGCCACGCTGTGAAACTCCGGTTCGTCTGGCTCTCTGACAAACACGCAAACAAACTCGGGATGGAGCGCGTTTTCGATCCGGCGAACGACTAGGCCGCACGCCTGTATCGGATCACCGGCATCACGAACGACTTGAACGGATTCTCTAAGGAGCCGCTCGGCGTTGTATCTTTCCCGGAAGAAATGGCGGTCAATTGCATTCAGCCAGCGCTTTCGCGTCACATGAGCGGCTAGGGCGGTTGCGCCAATGGAAGCGTAGATCCAGCCTCGCTCCTGTAGCACACCCGAAAGCGGCCGATCGGCATGAAAGGCAAGGTCGCCGGCGAGAACCAGCGCCAGCGCTGGTGCAATCGAGAGAAGTATTCCGCGGGCGATTGCGTACCGGACACCCTGCCGGATCAAGATTCGGATGTCGAACAGCCGGTCACGCGTAATCGCGATAGCAAAAGATATTGGAATCGATAGAGACGCTAGGCCCGCGGGGATGGATGCGGCCGGGGAGACAATGACGGAAGCCAGCCATGTAGACGATAAAGGTCCCCGTGCGAATACGATTCTCGGCAGGTTCGCTGCCACGGCAACGCATAGCCCGGCGAAGATCAAACGACCACGTCGCCGCTCATTCGGGTCCTTTAAGAGCCGGTAGTTGGCGGTCGCAAGCCCAACCGCTGCGATCAAATAAACCACCCAGTAGATCGGAATCGCTGAAATCAGCCAATCCGGCAGCCTCGTGAACAAGTCCGGACGGTAGATAAAGTCGAAGGCAGTCCGCAAAATCCAAGGCTGGATAACGAGATCCGGAATCCACCCCAGGAGAAGAATCAGGCGTACGCGCGGTAATGGCCTCGGAAACAGCGTCACAAATGTGAGCACCACCCCGAATCCGACACAGAGGTCGAGTTCGTTGACCCAGAGCAGCGGCTGCATCACCAAAGGAGCGTGGCGCCAGGCGATAGCCATCCCTTCCGGCCAACTCGTAAGAGAGGCGCAGACGCCCAGAAACAGGGCGCCGAACAGAGCCCCAACATCGCCCGGACGCGCCAAAAGAATCAGAACAGCGAGGGTGACGTATACGAAACCCGCTGCAATAAAGGTAAGTTGGAGGATGCCCTGCTCGGCGGGGATATTGCCAACATCGTATGCAGCCGAAATCCAAAAACCCGGCCTTCTGCGGTGAAACACCAAATCCCGTTCAATGAAAGCGCCCCCGCGCTCCAGCTTGAGGTGCAAAGGCGGGCCGGCTTCGATGTTGGCAGCGATTCGGCGCCAATCATCCAAGCTCTGGACGGGTTGGCCGGCCGCCATCAGAAGGCGGTCGCGAGGGCGGATATCGGCCCGCGCGGCCGGCGAATCCGGCGCTACGCGTTGAACAACGACCGGTCACGCGAACCACGCGATCGTGATGCCGGGCGATTCTGGACCGGTCAGCCAGACGAATAAGGCCAGAAGCAGATTTGCGACGAATGACGCGGCAACGAAGTAGGAAAACAGCGCTGGCCGGGTCCTCGCCATCTTGCGGCGATTGTA
>JAOAPQ010000525.1 GCA_025462965.1 Bryobacterales bacterium | reverse complement strand
CTCGCCCCAACAAATTCGATCGGGCTTAGACTGGGGTGGAAGGCCGTGGCGATCAGAGCAGTGGCTCAACGGCTGGGGTATACCGCGCCCCTGCTTTATCGGTTTTTCGAGACAAGCAGGAGCTTCTTCTGACCGAGCTTGCCCTCGAAGGCCAGCTTGCTCTTGCGAGTGAGCTCGGGAGAGAACTCCCGTCGGATGCCCATGCTGCAATACTCCGGATGGTGCGGCTCCTCCATTTGGATCGTTATTGGTCGTTCATGCTCGAGAACAAGCAGCTCTACCGGTTGATGAATGGAATGGATGGCGTCGGCATTGATCTGGAAAGAATTGCCGATATCGCGCCACGCAGTTTTGCAGCGGGTACGTCCGTCGTTCAGGCCTGGTTGGTTGGCGAATGCAGTGAAGGTTCAGGTGCGGCCGCGCGAAGGACTGTGTCGCGAAGCTCCTGATGGGAATGAGAGAGCAGGCGCAGGGGCTCCGTAAGTCAACGGAATCGACGGCAATTCCCGTTGCGCGTTTCCCGTCAAAATGAGTCAGGACGAGATTCGCGATAGTTAAGTGATTCGGTGTGATCCGGTGCGAGGTTGCACCGTATGCGGGAGGGCACGAATGAATCGAGAAGTGGCTCTGAAGATCCTGTTGGCCTTGGTGGGATTGATCTTTTTGGCGTTAGCTTATCCGCTGGTGATTTTTGCGCGGCAAGACCCTGCGTTGTCGATGATGTTCAGCATTTATGTCACGCTCGGCGTTTTCTTGCTTCTCGCAATCCGCAACCCATTGGCGAATCGCAGCCTGATCACTTTTACAGCATGGTCGAGCTTCGCTCATGCCGCCGTTATGGGCACTCAGGCATTGCGGAACATGGTTTCACGTGGAGAACTGGTGGGTGTGGCGATCCTCGTCGTCATCGGTGTAGCCTTGATCGCGCTAGCGCCAGTAAAGCAGCGTGGCGTACCCGTCTCACAGCGTAGTTAGTAGTTATCAACCACCCGATCCGAAGTGACTGATCTGATGGCAACGGCTGAATCGGGTGCCGCGCTTCCGTGCTGTAGAATAGTTTGCCTATGAAGCCGTCCGATTTCTTTCTCGGTCGCCTGCAACTCCTCGGTTTCGTAGGGCCGGGCGCGTGGCGCCCCGACACTCGTCAGTATTTCCCGTTTTATCCATCGCAACGTTTTGAATTCCCGTTCAGGGCGTGGCGCAACGTTTCCTCTGTTTCCCTGTTTCCATTTCCAAGGAGGTATGGACATGCCTAACGGTTTCTTGCAGATTCCCGATTGGTTCTCCTTCAACAACCAGGGCGGCGGCATTGCCGTGGCGGACCTGGATGCCGACGGAAGCCAGGATCTTGTGGTGATGGCCGTCGACAAACCCTTGGGGCAGGCCCGCGGCATCTACCGTGTGGGCCGTAAAGTTGACGCTCAGGGCAATGTCACGGGAGGCTGGACGCCGTGGATCGATGTGCCGGATTGGTTCTCATTCGAGAATCAGGGTGCGGCACCGGCCGTGTTCGACGTGGATAAAGATGGCCGTCCGGATTTGCTGGTATTGATGATCGATAATCCGCCGGGCCAAAACGGTGGATTCTATCGCGTCGGCAAGCGATTGGATGCGGCCGGCAATATCAACGGAGGCTGGGGTCCATGGATCCCGATTCCCGATTGGTTCTCGTTCGAGAATCAGCATGGCTCGATCGCAGTTGCCGATATCGATGGCGACGGCAACCCGGATTTGATCGTGATGATGGTCGACAACCCACCTGGACAAAACCGCGGCGTGTATCGAATCGGAAGAAAGCTGGATGCAAACGGCAACGTGACCGGGGGCTGGACGCCGTGGATTGATGTCCCGGACTGGTTTTCCTGGGACAACCAGGGTGCCGGTGTGGCGCTGATCGATTTGGATAAGAATGGCCATCCAGACCTGCTGATCTTCCAGATCGACAACGCGGTGGAGCAGAACCAGGCTTTCTACAAGATCGGCAAGAATCTCGACATCAATGGCAACGTTGCCGAATGGAGTTTGTGGCGCGGGGTACCTTCGTGGTTCGCGTGGGAAAACCAGGGCGGGAACATCGCGGCCACGCGACGCAACGGCAACGCCGAGATGGCGGTCATGATGGTGGACAACCCGCCGGATCAGAACACTGGATACTACCGGATCGTGCCCCTCGACACGGACCCGAAGCGAGATGGGCAGTGGCAGCTCCTGCCGTTCCACTCCGAAATCCTGGCCGTCCATGCGGCGTTGCTTCCCCTGGGCAAGGTGCTGTTCTTCGCCGGCTCGGGCAGCAGCGCCGTTCGTTTCAACGCTCCGGATTTCGGCAATGTGGCGAAACGCGTCTTCACCAGCGTGGTCTGGGATCCCAACGCGGCGGCGCCCGGCAACTTCTTCCACCCCGCCACAATCCTGGCGGCGAATCACCGTCCCTTCGATTTCTTTTGCGGGGGCGATACACTGCTGGCCGACGGGCGTCTGCTCTCGGCGGGCGGCACCGGACACTATAACCCGTTCACCGGGCGCAACGACGCCACCGTTTTCGACCGGGCCACACAGGCATGGTCTTTCGTGAAGCCGATGGCTCACGGGCGCTGGTATCCGACTCTGATCACGCTAGGCGACGGACACGCGCTCGCCGCCTCCGGTCTCACCGAAGATTTTGCAAATCCTCACAACAACACGCTCGAGATCTACGATCCGGCGGCTAACGAGTGGCAAGTGTTGCATTTCGCTCCGGGGTTTCCAGGCTTGCCGCTCTACGCGCACCTGTTCCAACTCGCCGATGGCCGCATCTTTTTCGATGGCGGCCGGATGGACGACGATCTGCAGGTAGACCCATGCGTCATAGATCTCACGCACAATCCGGTACATACCGTTCCCGTCGGCGGACTTCCCGCGGGCGGCTTGCGCAACCAATCGTCCAGCGTCCTGCTGCCGCCGGCCCAGGATCAGAGAGTCATGATCATGGGCGGCGGTCCGGCCGGGAAGCCGAACAAGACCGACGCCACTGACAACGTCGACATGGTCGATTTCAAGGATCCCAATCCCCACTTCGTACCGATCGCGCCGCTGAATTTCCCGCGGCTGCATCTCAATGCGGTGCTGCTTCCCGACCATACCGTGTTCGTCACCGGAGGTTCGCTGAAGCAGGAGGATCAGCCGCTGGCGCGCCTGCAGCCGGAGATTTACGATCCGGCAACGAACACCTGGACACCGATGGCGCAATCGACCGTGCCGCGCCTGTATCATTCGACCGCTCTTCTGTTGCCAGACGGCCGCGTGGTGGCGGCCGGCGGCAATCCCGAGGGCGGCACGCACGTGCAATGGGACCAGGACCCGAACGAAGAAATGCACCTGGAAGTGTTCAGCCCGCCTTATCTCTTCCGAGGTCCACGGCCCGCTATTGCGGCAGCGCCCCCTCAGTGCGCCCATGGTCAGACGATTCAGATCAGGTCGCCGCAAGCGGCAAATATCCGCTGGGCGAGCCTGGTGAGAAACTGTGTGACTACGCACTCGTTCGATGGAAGCCAGCGTCTGGTCGATCTCGACGTGGTCAGCCGGAATGGAGGTGTAGTGACGGCGACGGTTCCGCAGAACCCGAACATCGCGCCACCCGGCTGGTACATGCTGTTCCTGGTTGACAACGCAGGCATCCCGTCCGTCGCCAA
>JAOAPQ010000510.1 GCA_025462965.1 Bryobacterales bacterium | reverse complement strand
GCACCCCTTTTCGGGGATGTACCATGTGCGGCAAATTGCTCCAATCTTTTCTTTCCGGATCGTTAAATGTAAATTGCAGCTGCTCTCTGAACTCCGGCCGCAATGCGGCGGCAAAAGCGCTGGCGCTGGAAGCAATCTCATGGGCAACATCCGGCGCCACGATCGGCCTCACATCTTTGTTAACCTGCGCCTTCAACAGGCGCCCCGGGAGAGCCAGGGCGACACCGGCAGTGGCAAGGAAGTCGCGGCGATGGACGTGGTTGCACATGCGGTTATGATATATGCTTCCTGGCCAAGAGCGGCCTATGTGCTGTGTTGATTAAAGTACGACGTCACGATAGCCGCTACAACGAACGGGAAATGACGGCGCTATGCTGGGGATGGCTTACTGGCCGCTACGCAATCACTAGCCAACTTCGATGCGATATCTCGCCCTCGCGTCTGATTACGACGGCACGCTGGCTCACCATGGTGTCGTGGATGACCATAGTATTCAAGCACTTGAGCGGCTTGTTCATTCGGGCCGCAGTCTGATTCTGGTTACTGGCCGGGAACTTCCGGACTTGGAATCGGTTTTCCCCCGTCTCGATCTCTGTGAACGCGTTGTTGCCGAGAACGGCGCGCTCCTCTACAATCCGGCAACCCGCGAGAAGCGGACACTTGCGCAGCGACCTCCGCAGAGTTTCCTGGACAACCTCCGACATCGGGGTGTCTCGAATGTGAGCGCTGGAGAAGTCATTGTCGCCACCTGGCACCCATATGAAACACAAGTAGTGGAAGCGATTCGAGATTCCAGCCTGGAGCTTCAGATCATCTTTAACAAAGATGCTGTTATGATCCTGCCCTCCGGAGTCAATAAGATGACGGGCCTCTGCGCGGCACTGAAGGAGCTTAAGCTTTCCCCGCACAATGTGGTCGGAATCGGTGACGCGGAGAACGACCACGCCTTTCTCGATAGCTGTGAGTGTTCAGTTGCTGTGGCAAATGCGATCCCTGCCCTGAAGGAAAGAGCTGCGTTTGTTACACGTGGCGATCACGGCGCGGGCGTCGTCGAAATCATCGATAAGTTAATAGCGAATGATCTCTCGGACCTGGACGCCCGGCTCAAAGGTGAGCCCATTCTCATAGGCGAGGCGGACGGTCGCCCTGTAACTCTCGCCCGCTACGGCCGCAACGTTCTCGTGTGCGGTCAATCCGGCAGTGGCAAATCCATGCTGGTGACGGGTCTGTTGGAACGGATTATCGCCATGACGTATCAGATCTGCCTGGTTGACCCGGAAGGCGATTACGAAAACCTGGCGGACTGCCTGACAGTTGGCGACGCGAAACACCCGCCCCCGATGAGAGAGGTGATGCAGGTACTATCGGAACCTGAAGCTCAGGTGATTGTGAACCTGGTGGGAGTCACGGCCACGGACCAGCCCGAGTGCTTTGCCTCTATGATCACCGAGATCCAGCAGTTGCGGATACGAACGGGCCGGCCGCACTGGCTGGTGATTGACGAAGCACATCATGTCCTTCCTTCGGATTGGGCGCCCTCATCAGCTGAGCTCGCGGGACAACTCAGCAATGTCATGCTCGTTACCGTTCACCCCGGACACGTGTCGCCCATCGCTCTGAGCAGGATAAACACCGTGATCGTCGTGGGGCGTGAGACCGGAACGCTCTTGCAGGAATTTGCCGAGGCAGCTGGTCTCACGGTTCCGGAAGTGCCAGGGCATGATCTGGAGAGCGGGGAAGCTCTGATCTGGTTCTGCGACGAGAATCGATTAATCGCAAGGGTGAAGCTGGAGCCGTCCCATGGCGAACACAGTCGCCACCGGCGCAAATACGCGGAGGGCGAACTGGAACCGGAGCGGATTTTCTACTTCAGGGGACCGCAAGGCGAATCGAATTTGCGAGCGAACAATCTCAATAGTTTCGTGCAGCTTGCCGAAGGGGTGGATCCAAAAACCTGGCTGTTTCACTTGAAGCGGGGCGATTACTCGAACTGGTTCCGTCACGCTCTGAAAGACGCGCAGATCGCGAATGAGATCGAGAGCATTGAGAAGGACGAGAGATTACCGGAAAAAGAGAGTAGACAACGCATCAAGGATGTAATCCTGCAGAAATATACTGCGCCCGCATAGTGATGCCGAATTTGTCTCGCCATTGGTCTAGCCCACACCTACCCGTTTGTCTGATGTGCCCAAGCGGCGCTTAACATCACACTGGTCTCAGAATGACCAACATACTATCCGATTTTTCGCGCGATCTCGCTTCCGCCGTCGAACGCGTTTCTTCTTCAGTCGTTGCAGTTCATGGCCGTCCCCGCATCTCTTCAAGCGGTGTCGTATGGCGACCCGGCCTGGTCGTCACCGCCGACGCCGCCCTCCGCCGCGATGAGGACATCCGCGTCACGCTACCCGGCGGGAACACCGTCCCGGCCACGCTCAAGGGACGCGACGTCTCGACCGACCTGGCGCTGCTCGCCTGTGACACCGCCGGGGGCACCCCCGCAGCCTTCTCACAAACCGCCGTCAAGACCGGTAACATCGTACTCACCGTCGGCCGCACCGCCGATACCGGGCCCATCGCCACCATGGGAATCGTCAGCGGCGTCTCAGGTCCCTGGCAAAGCTGGCGCGGCGGGAAGCTCGATGAGTTCGTGCGTCTCGATGTTTCCATTTACCCCACGTCCACCGGCGGGGCCGTTGCGGACGCTGAGGGCAAGATCGTCGGTATCGTAGCCGCGGGCCTGTCCCGCAGTTCCGTTCTCGCCATCACCCGTGCCACCATCGAACGTGTGGCCGAAGCGCTCTCCACGAAAGGCCGGATTTCCAGAGGTTACCTGGGCATCGGTCTCCAACCGGTGACGATTCCGGAGTCGCTGAAGCAGCTGCTCAAGATCACGCAGGACACCGGCGTCATGGCGCTCAACGTGGAAGAGAACGGGCCGGGCGCCCGCGCCGGTATGCTGATGGGCGATGTGGTGCTGGCGCTCGGCGACCGCGAGATTACGAGCGTGGAAGCGCTCCACGCTACTCTCGATCCCTCCTCCGTCGGCAAGCAACTGCCGTTATCGATTCTACGCGGAGGCGCCCTCCATCAGCTCTCGGTGACAGTTGCGGAGCGTCCGCTCTAACGTGATTCGCGTCTCGGTGGCAGCCGCATCCCCGATCGTCCGCGCCGGACTCGAAGCCGTTGTGCGCTCGCGCAGCGCCTTCGATTTCGCCGGCGCACTCTCCCTCGCCGATCTCGAAGCGCGGCCCGATGAAACCGCCGCCGATGTCATCCTGCTCGAACTTCCCCAACTCGACGAAGACTGGATCGGCCTGTTCGCAGGCCTCTCCGTTCCCGTCGTACTCCTGACCCAGGCGCCGGAGATGTCTCTCGCTATATCCGCGTTGCGTTCCGGCGTACGGGCCCTTCTCGCGGCCGATGCGAATCCATCCGAGATCGCCGCCGCTATAGCGTCAGCCGCGCTTGGCCTGATCACAGTGCAGCAGTCCGGTGTGGAGTTCCTGGGCGTGGAGCCGCGGCCCACTCTCGCGGCGCTCGAAGAGCCGCTGAGCCCGCGCGAGCGGGAAGTCCTCACGATGCTGGCGGAAGGCCTGAGCAACAAGGTACTCGCATACCGCCTCGGCATCTCAGAGCACACCGTGAAGTTTCACATTACGTCTATCATGGGCAAGCTGCGCGCTAACAGCCGTACGGACGCCGTGATGCAGGGCATCCGGCGCGGCCTGATCCTGATCTGACTAAGGCCCCACATCCATTTCGGGATCGTGGGCAAACTCGTCAAGCGCGCTGTCTCTTGTCACGAGGGCCCCAACGTTGAACTCATACCTTCCGATCAGATTACTAAGATTGACCTGCGAGTCGGTTAGATCGAGAACAAACCAGTATAATTTCCGCGCTTGGTCGGCATCCATTGCGGGCGCGCCCGTGAAGGTGCACTTCAGCGGAGAGCCGTTGATGGTCGCGCGCTTAGTAAGAAACGGAGACGCGCTGACGGATTGCCTAAGCTGATTGCGGGCAAAAACAACCGTGATCGTCACATGGTGAAGCTTAGACGAGTCAAACGGCACGCCGACGGCGACTGAGACTTGGTCGTCCATCAGGCATGGCGTTATCCCAGGCGCGCCTGGAAATGAGGTTTGGTCGCCTTGGTTGTTCAAGTCCTTCCCGAAGCCGAGCCCCGTCCACGAATCGCCGGGACTGGTGCGCTTCAGCCATTTGCGGCTCTCGAGGAGCAGGTCGGAGGGGCTCGCTGCCCACGCAGCAAAGCGGCCTTCCTGAATGGTCGCGTTGTCGGTCGGAACGATCAGGTTCAATCGGTAGTACATTCATTGCTCCTTTTGATGCCAAGTGAAAGTACGCTTCTATTTACCCGTTGAGCCGGACCCTTTAGACAGATAGGCCGAGATCAGGCTGGCGTAGTGGATATCAGCGCGCAGAGCGGCAAATTCCGGTTCATTTCGAACTTCCCGTGTAGAGTATCCGGCTTTCAGCGCCGCGTCAAGAAAATAAAACGCCTTCTCCCTGTTTCCACTAAGTTCTTCGGCGAGGGCGCACCTGAACAATGCCCCTGGCGTTTTCCGCGCCAGCGCCTCAACGTCCGACACCGTGCCGATGGCAGCCTGACGCTCTCCGCTCTTGGCTAGATACGCAGCCAGGCTGCTCATTAGTTCCGGATCGTTCGGTTTTGCGGCAATACGCTCGCGCACTAACTGGATCGCCCGCAAATAGGCAGCTTTCGCTTTCGCGGCGTAACCCGGAGCCCAGCGGTAGGCATCTCCCAGATTGCCCCAGTAGAGATATTGAGTCGGCATCAGCTGCACGGCTTTCTCCATGGGTGAAACCGCATCCAGATAACGTCCCTGAAAGTAGCGCGCCGTGCCGAGGTTTGCGAACGTACCCGCTGTCGGCGCAATCTCCAGCGCGCGCTGGAAGGCGGCGGCAGCTTCGTCGTCGCGGTCCACCATATGGTAGGTCGCGCCGAGACTGCGGAGAACATTGGCGTTGTCCGGCGTGATTCGAAGAGCCAGGTTCCACTCCTGCAGCGCACCCGCATAATCCGCCCGGCGGAAGCGATATAGAGCCAGCTCCGCATGCGGCCACCAGTGGTCTTTCCCGATCTCGATCGCTTTGCGGAAAAGCGGCTCGGCGTCAGCTGTCTTGTCAGATGCCGCGGTTACTTTGGCAACCGCAAGGGTCGCCTTCCAGTTCAGCGGGTCCAGATCGAGCGCCTTCTGTAGCTCAGGACCGCTTTCGGCATAGGCGCCGCTTTCCGCCAGCGCCATCCCCAATGACGCATGCGCCACCGCCAGGTCACGATTCAGCTCCACAGCTTTTCGACCGGATTCGCGCGCCTGGTTCAGCCACTGCCGGTCCGGGCTCCCGACGAACTTGAGGAGATAGGCTTCGGCGAGGCCGGCATACGCGGCAGCGTAGCCGGGCTCGACTTCAAGGGCGCGCTCCAGTTGGCGAATGGCCGTATCAACATTGCCTTTGAGATCGTAGCGCTCGAGCAGCGCAAGCGCGCTCCGGTAATCGGCCCATCCGGAATGCCCGAGGGCAAGCTGCTGCTCCTGCGATCCACTGACCGCGCCCAATTCGGCGAAGATCCAACGGCGGGAAGAGGGTATTCCAAGCGCAGCGGCCGCGACAAGCGCGAGGCAGGCGACCGTCATGATGCCCCGGCGCCTCCAGAAGGGAACCGCGCTCGCCTCCAAAGTAAGTGCGTGCCGTATCGTCGCGCTCGCCAGTTCGGAATCGAGTTTCCGAAGTTCCAAATGCAAAGCTCCCGCATCCGGAAAGCGGCTTTCCGGATCTTTCATCAGGCACCGGCCGACAATTCGCGCGATCGCGGGCGGCGTCCGCGGCGCGAGTTGGGTCAGTTCCGGGGGCTGCGTTTTGACGATGTCCATCATCACTTCGAGTGAACTCCCGCCTTCGAAGGGTCGTCGCCCGCTGAACATTTCGTATAGCAGGATGCCCAACGAAAACACATCCGAGCGCGCGTCCAGCTGCCGGCCGATGGCCTGTTCCGGCGACATGTACGAGGGCGTGCCCGCGGCCATACCAGGAACAGTAATCGGGCTCTGCATGGTCTGTGTTTGTTCTGGCTCGGATACTGGGCGCGGCGCTTCCCAGAGCTTCGCCAGGCCGAAATCCAGCACCTTCACCAGGTCGTCCGCGCCGATCATGACGTTCGATGGCTTCAAGTCGCGGTGGATGATCCCTTTCCGATGCGCCCTTCCGATCCCGTCCGAGATCTGGATTGCGTACCGCAGGGCGTCGGCTGGGGCGAGCGGCCCGTCTCGCAGGATCTCGGCGAGGGTGCGGCCCTGGACATATTCCATCGCGATGACATCGACACCGTCTTCGGAGTTGACCTCGTAAATCGTGACAATGTTTGGATGCGCTAGTGCGGAGGCGGCTTTGGCTTCCAGAAGGAATCGCGCGCGATTCTGCACATCTCCGATGGAATCCGGCTGCAGCACTTTAAGCGCGACCTCACGCTCTAGGCGTGTGTCTATAGCCCGCCATACTACGCCCATCCCGCCGGCACCGATGCGGTCCAGGATCTTGTAGTGCAGGATGCTGCTTCCCGGTGCTAGTTCGGCATACGCCACGGGTCTTTCTAAAGTACACCCACAGTGGCGCAGAGGAACGGAAATTGCTCTTCCTCGAAGTGGGGTTTGAGCTTCGCATGAAGCAATTCGGCTTTCTTGTTCTTGTGGCCACCCTGCTGACCGGCTGCTCGTCTCAAGTTGGCGTCGGCGTCGGCTATCGAGTGTACGACCCTTACTACACGGACTATCACGTCTGGGGTCCGGACGAGGTGGTGTTCTACAACCGCTGGGAAGGGGAGCACCACCGGGAGCACCGCGACTTCCGGAGGTTGGATCGCGGCGAGCAGCGGCAGTACTGGCAATGGCGCCACTCCGAGGCTGGACGCCGCTAGCCGGATCATCCCAGGACCGCTGCGAAGAAACCGTCACCCGGTTCACGGCCGGGCATTCGACGTGATTGGGCGATCAGACGATGCGGGGCCGCAGCTGCGATGATGTCTTCGTTTTCTTCGGACTCAACAGAACAAGTCGAGTAGACGAGCCGACCTCCGGGAGCCAAAAGTGCGAGGGCGTTATTCAGAATACGAGTCTGACGGGCGGCGTGGCGAGGGATGTCCTCTGGGCGCAGCCGCCACTTGATTTCCGGATTGTGGGCGAGGGTACCTGTGCCGGAGCACGGCGCGTCAACCAGGATGCGGTCAAAAACCGGAGTGAACGGAAGTGGATGAGCGGCGTCGAAAAGCACCAGCGGTATGTCGAGCGCCGCGAGCGGCTTCAGACGCTTGTGACTGATATCGCCCGCGATGGCCCGGAGCGGCGTTTCGAGTGCTTGCGCCGTCTTGTTGCCAGGAGCGGCACAGAGATCGAGAAAGCGG
>JAOAPQ010000486.1 GCA_025462965.1 Bryobacterales bacterium | reverse complement strand
CGGCATCGCCGCCGACTTCACGGACGGGGGTGCGGCCGAACTCCGAGCCGCAGACCACCAGGGTGTCCTTCCAGAGTCCGCGCGTCTTCAGGTCTTTAATGACGGCCGCGAATGCCTGGTCGGAATTTTTGGCGTTCACCTTGTGGGCGAAAATATCTCCGTGCGCGTCCCAGGGATCGCCCTTGGAATAGTAGACCTGAGTCATGCGAACGCCTTTTTCCGCGAGACGCACGGCCATCAACACGCCACGGGCAACGTTGCCAGGGCCATACATGTCGAGCGTCGCCTGCGATTCCTTACGTACGTCAAAAACTTCGGGCGCCTCGGTCTGCATGCGGTAGGCGACCTCCATGGACTTGATAACGCCTTCGACCTGGGGATCGGAACCCGCATCGGCGCTGCGAATCTTTTCCAGCTTCTGGAGGAGATCCAGTTCGCGGCGCTGCTCGGGAAGCGAGAACTTGGGATTGTTGACGAAGCCCAACACTTTCTTGGGATCGAAATTCTTCTCGACAACAACCTTCCTGGGCTTTTCTTTGCCGTCCTTGTCCTTCTCGACCTCGGCCGGCATGGGTTCATCCATTGAAGGCATGCCATCGGGCCCCAACGTTTCCACCTTATTGGCGATGAAGGTTCCCTGGTTGATTCCGGGCAGAAAACCGTTACTCCAGAGCGGAGGGCCGACGGTGGTGGGCACGTCGGGACAGAGCACGACGTAGCCGGGAAGGTTCTGATTCTCGGTGCCGAGCCCGTAGGTGAGCCATGCGCCCATGGACGGGCGGCCGGCCTGGTTTCCGCCGGTGTTCATCATGAGGCAGGCGGGCTCGTGATTGGGGATCTCGGTGAAGACGGAGCGAACCCAGCAGATATCGTCGGCAACGCCGGAGATATGGGGCCAGAGCTCGCTGATATCCATTCCGGATTGGCCGTATTTCTTGAACGTGAAGGGCGACTTCATCAACTCGCCGGTGCGGCGTTCGGTCTTGATATCGCCGCCGGGGAGAGGCTGCCCGTCATATTTCGCGAGCATGGGCTTGGGGTCGAATGCATCGATGGTGGAAAGCCCGCCGTTCATGAAAAGGAAGATGACGCGCTTGACGCGCTGCGGGTGGTCAAGTGTGGCGACACCGAGGCTGCCTCCGGGCAGCGTGGCGGCCCCCGCCCGGTTGAGCGATTCACCGAGCATGCCGGCGAAGGCCATCATGCCGAAACCGTTCCCGACGCGGCGCAGAGCTTCCCGGCGTGTTACCGGATTCCGTGATTTGTGATCGAACATGGCGATAACTTTCTTACGTCTCAGTTGATAAACATGAACTCGGAGGAGCTCAGCAGAATCTTCGCGTAGCGGCCCCAGACGGTGGGTTCGTACTTGATGTCGGGAACTGCGGCTGGCTTCTGACCACGGCGACCCATCCCGCCCATCATGCCCATGCCCATACCTGCGTTCGGGTCGGCGGCGCCCGCGGGAGCAGGGTTCGCGGTATCGGCTTCGGGCGATTCAGGTTTCGCTTCCCCACCCTTGAGGCCGGTTGCTTTGTCGGCGCTTCCTTTGTCGGCGTCGGCGGCGGGATGGGAGCCTTTCGCGTCGGCAGGAGGTTTGTTTTTGCTCTCTTCGTATTCACGCAGGGGCTCGGAGTGAAGGTAATCCAGGGCAAGCTGAACCTCTTCCTCCTTGGGGTCACGGCCATAGGCGAGGAGATAAATCTTACGAACGCGAGCGCGATTATCGGGCTCGGGGGCGACACGTTTGGCCAACTCCTCGGCCTCCACCTGGATGAAATCGCTGTTCATCAGGAAGAGACGCTGCAGCGGAACAGTGGTGGTGAATCGCTTTTCGGTACTGATGGCGGGGCTCGGAAAATCGAATAGCTGAAGGTAGGAATCGAGCTTGTAGCGGCTCACCTTGCCGTAAACAGTGCGGCGCGTGAAGGCCGGCGTCAAGTCCTGCGAAGGGCCGCCCGCGGTCTTATCGAGATTGCCGGCGACGGCGAGCACAGCGTCACGAACCTGCTCGGCATCCATCCGCTTCTGGTTGGCGCGCCAGTAGAGACGGTTACCGGAGTCCTTATCGAAGGCTGTCTTGTCCATCTCCGTGCCGAGCTGATAGGCGGCGCTCAACATGATTTCGCGCTGGAGCTTCTTGATGGACATGCCCTCTTTTAAAAAGCTGCCGGCCAGGTAATCCAGGAGTTCCGGGTTGGTAGGCCGCTCGCCGCCGAAGCCGAAGTTACTCGGAGTATCGACGATGCCGGTCCCAAAGTGTCCCTTCCAGATGCGGTTCACGATTACGCGCATGGCAATGGGCTGTTTGAGGATTTCCTCCGCGAGTTGCATGCGACCGCTGCCCTGGTTGAGCGGCGTGGGCTCCGCTCCGCCGAAGACGGTGAGGAAGTGACGAGGCACATCATGGCCCAGATTTTCGGGATTCCCGCGAAGGGCGAGCTGTATATTGACCGGCGTCGGCGAATCTTTCACGCCGTGTATGAACGGGTAATACGGATCGATCTTCTTGCGGGCAGCGTCGATATCGCTCTGTATGGTCTTGACACGGGCCTGAGCATCGGCGCCCAGGCGGCTTTCCAGGCCCCATCCGCGGAACAGCAAAACGCCCGGGGGAGGCTTCTTTCCCGGCATATCCATCATCGCGGTGGGATCGTCGGCGTCTTTCAACTCACGCTGAAAGATTTCGGTCCAGAAGCTATTCTGTTCTTCCGGAAGCGCCTTGAGGCGCAACCAGGAGCCCGGGTTGAAGTCGCGGTTCGAAACGAAGTTGCTGGGCTTGTCCGTTCGCTTCTTGGGCTTGGTACCGGGGATGTCCTTGTCGGTGATGACCCGATTCTCGGCCTCGACCTCATTTCTCTCGAGCATCGCTGCGATTACTTCTTCCTGGAACTGGTCAGCAAGCTTTTTGGCCTCGGCCTCCTTAGCGTCGCCCTTTTTGATCATGGCCTGCCAGGCGTCTTTGTTCTTATATTTAGTAGTGGGCTTGGCCATGTACTTCACCCATCGATTGAGAAGTTCGTAGTCCAGCCGGTGAGCTTCCACCACCTGATCGAGTTCTTTCTTCTGGCTGCCGCTGACTTCCCAGACTGCCTGGAGGTAGGTGGAAGTCTGCAGGGCGAGAGACCGGGATAGCTCGTTCGAGAGCGCCTGATTGGCCTCCTGGAGGATCTTCTGCTTTTTGTCCAGGTCCTCTTCCAGGCGGGTGAATTCGTCGACCACTTTCTTGGGCGCCCGGGGGTATTCCTCGTAGACGGTGTTGAAGAAGACGCCGCCCAGAGCGTAGTAATCGGTCTGCGGAATGGGGTCGTATTTATGGTCGTGGCAGCGGGCGCAGGCGACGGTGAGGCCCAGAAAGCCCCTGGTCGTGGCGTCGACGCGGTCATGCCGTTCATCGGCGCGGGTGACTTCGTTCGAGCCGTTGTCGTAGTACCAGGGACCCAGCCCAAGAAAGCCGGTGGCGGGAAGCATCTTATAGCGCACCTTCGGGTCCATCAGGTCGCCCGCGAGCTGCGCCCTCACGAACTGGTCGTAAGGAAGGTCGTCGTTGAAAGCTTGAATCACCCAGTCGCGATAGGCATAGGCATTGGGATAGGGCCGGTAACCGCGGGGGTTGGGATTGAGGCTGCGGTAATCATCTTCGCCGAAACGCGCGACATCGAGCCACATTCGGCCCCAGCGCTCTCCGTAAGCAGGCGTGGCGAGAAGACGATCCACCACCTTCGCGAAGGCGTTCGGCGATTGGTCCTTATCGAAAGCCGCGATTTCCTCGGGCGTGGGCGGAAGCCCGGTGAGATCGAGCGTGGCACGACGCAGAAGATCGTGTTTCGATGCGGGCCGCACAGGCTTCAGGCCTTCCTTTTCGAGCCGGGCGAGCACGAAGCGGTCGATTTCGTTTTTGGGCCACTTGGCATCCTTCACGGAAGGCGCGGGCACAGGTTTGAGCGGCTGGAAGGACCAGAAGTTCTTTCGCTCAGGCGTGATCACGTATTTGGCATCGGCAGGCGAGGCGGCCACGGCGGCGGTCTTGGGCCAGGTAGCGCCGGCTTTGACCCAGGCTTCGAGGTCAGCGATTTGAGCAGGCTTCAACTGGCCGCCTTTTGGCATCCGGAGATCTGCGTGGGATTCTTTGACGCGAATGATGAGCGAACTGCGAGTGGGATCGCCCGCCACCAGGGCAGGACCGTGGTCGCCGCCTTTCTTCATAGCTTCCAGGCTATCCAGGCGAAGGCCGCCCAGAGCGGAACTTGTGTGGCAGCCATAGCAGTTGTTGGCCAGGATGGGGCGAATATTCGTCTCGAAAAACTCAGGCGCGGCGGCAACCGGCGACTGGGCGTTCACCGTTACTACCGCAAAGGAAAGAAAACCCAGGGCGGCTATCGTACGGGTCGAACTAGAGCAGCTCATAGAACCCTTTAACAGAACAATGTGGTTGGTTGATATTATCCGCCGGAACTTCGGCGCTGGGAAGAGTACCTGATCTTTACGCGCCAACGGGGGCGCAATGCGGCTACCGGAAGTCAGCCGGATCGATTAAGTATCTTCGTCAGGATTAACATGCGGTACCTTTAGTGTCAAGCGAGGGCAGCTTGTGGTGCGCTCGAAAAATGGGCTCCGCGTGCGTGCTTTCAACACATGAACTCGCGGAGAACCGAAGCGGTCTGCGTTAAGCCCTGCCGCTCGAGGGTGTCCAGATATTCCTCGACTGTTTTCGGCGGATTCTTCAGACTTTGCCTGTGGGTCTGCGCGGCCGCGACGACGGCACCGGGCGCAAGATCGAGAAGATGGAGTATGAACTCGTCCGGATGCTAGGCTTCCAAGCCGAACGAGGCGATGATCTCGGCCGGAAAATCCTTCAGGTTCATAGTGACTACAACATCGGTTCGGCCGCGAATGGCGTGCCGCGACGACGTGCCGATCGCCGGGATCGGGGAGGTGCAGGCCGGGGATCAGATCTTCATAACCCGTGACGAGCGCGTCGGCGGCATGCTTATCCATGAGCATACGAGTCCGCTCCAGCTTTTCACGCGTCAGGTCCGGCCTATTTTCGACAAGGTTGGAAATTCATTCCTCGTGAACGGCCGCCGACCATTTCACCCGAAACAATCCCGTCAGCGCCAGGTGCATCAGCAAATTACGGAGTTCAGTCGGATAAAGTACGTTGGCGTCGTAAAAAGCCCCGAACACCGCCACCGGCGCTTAGATCCCGATTTCCTGGTCGTAGGCGGCCAACTCGGCCAGCGCAGCCCTGCGATCGGCATCCATGCGCCGTTTGTAAGCCATCAGGGCCTCGAAGCGAATGCGCCGGTGCGTTCCCACCTTGCGGTATTCAATCTTTCCTTCCTCGAGAAGCTGGATCAGAGACGGCCGCGAGATATTCAGCATATCCGCCGCTTCTTGCGTGGTCAGTTCGGCGTGCACAGGGATTAGTGTCACGGCGTTACCGCGCGCCATTTCCTCGAGAATGCGGACAAGCAGGCGCACGACCGATGCCGGCAGCTTGACTGTTTCTTCCGCAGGATCGTCAAGCAGGCGCAACCGCAAAGGCTCACGTGTCTGCGGGCGGGCTGCCAGGACACGGCTGGTTTCCTTCGCCAGGATCGCTTCGGCCTCGGAGGGTAGTGTCGGTAATAACGTCGCTGGTGCCATTTGATAAGCCTCTTTGACTCTAACCTATATTCGAAGCAAACGCAAGCAGTTGAAGCAAACGCAGCTTGGTGTCCAAGCGTCGTGGAGGCGGGTTCTTCGAATTCCTTTGGCACTGGGAAAGGCTGAGCCACCTGGAGCCAATGCCTTCCCGTATCTTCAAGAAAGGATTTCACTCACGAGCAAGTTTTTCGCGGTCACTCATAGACGTCTTCGGCGGTGTGCAATACCCGTAACTGATGAGCTTCGCCGCATCACCGATTGCATCCAACTCTTTTTGCGCCGACTGCTTGATTTCGAGAGAGTACTTAACCGCGCCGGCGGGTGCGTTTCAGGCGGGTTGCGCGATACTCCTCGTAAGGAATGCCCTTTTCCTTTCGGCGCGATTCCGAAACAAGGCCGTCCCAGAAGTCTTCCCAGATAGCCCCATGTTTTTTCAGATCGATTAGAACCCCAACCTTGCGACCTTTCTCATCGGTGACAAACTGGATTCCGGTCATGGTTTTATTTCCTTTAGGTAAGGGCATCGACGCAGTGTACACACTCCTCGATCAGGTCGGAAGCGGGGGTCGGGCAGGGGCTGTTGTGGCCGGTTCGTCAGGAGTGGCCGGCGTACGCTCAATCCAGTTGCAGATCTAGCTTGCCAGTTTTTTCTCTTCGGCAGCGAGGGCTTCGTGGACCAGCATTTTGAGATACGTCTGATAGCGCAATCCGCGCTGGGCGGCGAGTGCCCGTGCTCGGGAGATGTCATCCGGGTCAAGCCGGATAGTTGTAGTTGGCGTGACACCCACGGCCGTGTTTTCTTTCCGGGCAAGATCAGCGACCGAACTGGTTTGTAGTTTTCCTTCCGCGGCGTCATCTTCGAAAACTTTAGTGACTTCATCGCGGTGGTCGAACCACCACTGAGCTTCTTCGGCTTCACTGGCGAATTTTGGAAGCGTCAATTTTTCTGCCATGGTTCAGACTCCTTTTTGCATGAGGTAGAGGTGGACCAACCTCTTGGGTGCAGGAAACGCGGTGATAACGCGAATGCTTGAGTGGCGGAGAGTCGTGACGACGAGCAGGAATCTGCCCTGATCGGTATGCCCGATGCTGGTAAAGCGTCGTTCGCCATCAAAAGTTTCGGCTTCGATGTCGAGCGGATCGTTGTCAATAACCTGTTCAGCCTCCTCGGGCGAGACTTGATGGCGGGCAATGTGATCGCGATTGGCATCGTCCCAATCAAATTCAAGATCGGCATCCAAATCTCATTGTAGCTACGATGTAGCTGCAATGACGTCGCCGCGGTGAGTCAATCAGCCGCGAATGCAAGTTCAGGCCGGATCGGGATATAATCAATTTCTCACGGGCCACGAGGCCCGCTCCCGTCCTGTCCCACGGGCCGTTCATTCATCCCTTAATTTTTTATTTTCATAAAGGTTACTCTCAGCATGCGTGTAATTGGCTGTTTGTGGCTCGCCGCGGCTATACATGTGGCCGGGGCGACCGCGCCCGAAATCAAGCCGGCCAAGCAGGACCGGTCCAAAGCGAAGCGTGCTTCCGCGCTTGGCGCGGGGATCCGGACGCCCGGCATTCAGATTCCATTTGCGAGCCTTACGGCAGTTGCCAGGTTTCCGACACCGGCTAAGCCGGAGTGGATATATTTTTCGGATTCCGTGTTCGTTCCGAACAGCCTGAAGGACGGCGTCGACAAGCTGGACCCGAAGACCAATAAGCCGGGCGACCCGATCACTGGCGTGGCTAAGCCTTGCGCCGGGATGGCGAACGCGTTTGGCAGTCTTTGGATCCCCGCCTGCGGCAGCGGTTCACTGGTCAGGCTGGACCCGAAAAGTCTGAAAGAGACGACGAAGCTCGCGATCGGAACGGCAGTTGTGGCACGCGGAATTGCCGCCACCGCCGACAGTGTCTGGGTGCTGACCGATACGAAGACAACGCTCGCGCGAATCGATCCGGACCAGAATCAGGTGGTCGGCGAGGTGCGACTGCCCCAGGGTTGCAAGAACCTGACTTTCGGTGAGGGCGCGCTCTGGCTGGTGTGTCCCGCGGAGGACAAGGTTTATCGCGTGAACCCGGCAACCAATCTCCTGGAGAAACCGATCGAAGTCTCGGCGCAACCTGAAGCGCTGGCGGTGGGAGAGGGATCGGTGTGGGTGCTTTGCCGGAAAGAGGGCAAGGTCGACCGGATCGATCCGAAGACAAACAAAGTGACAAAGAGCATCGAGCTGAATGTGCCCGGCGCGGATGGAGCGATGGCCTTCGGCGAAGGCTCGCTCTGGATCACGATGACGGGATTCCCGATCACGCGAATCAACCCGGTGACCGAGAAAGTGATGCAACAGTTCCACGGGGAAGGCGGCGGCGCGATCGAACTCAGCACGGGCGCCCTGTGGCTATCGAATGTGAACGAAGGAACGCTGTGGCGGATCGATCCGAAGCGGATTGCGGCCACTCTGGCGGAATAAAAGGCGAAATGAAAAAGAAGATGCTTTTGGGAATCGGGTTTGCGGGTATGCTCGTCGTGACGAGCGATGCGCAGGAGAATCCGACGGTCCAGGCGAACAAGAAGCAGAGTTCCAGGCGTCCGGTGCGCCCGGGCGTCAGCACTCCGGGAGTGAAGCGCGAGATGTCGTCGATCACTCCGATGGCCGTGTTCCCGGTGGAAGGGACGCCGGACTGGCAGGTGGTGACCGAGGACGCGGTCTGGGTGACGAACGGACCAAAGAACACGATCCACCGCCTGGATGTAAAGACGAATCACGTGGCGGCGGCGGTCACCGTGGGTCAAAAACCCTGCTCGGGCCTTGCCGCGGGGTTCGGGAGTATCTGGGTTCCGAATTGCGGAGATAAGTCGCTTTCGCGAGTAAGCATCAAGACGAACGCCGTCGAGGCAACGATTCCGCTGGGACCCGCCGAGAGTGAAGGCGGGGTGACCACGAGTCCCGATGCGGTCTGGATGTTGACGGATAAGGCCGGTAAGTTATCGCGGATCGATCCTAAGTCGAATCGCGTCGTAGCCGAGATTGCCGTACCTCCGAGTTCTGTCTCGTGTTTGTATGGCGACGGTGCCATCTGGGTCACGACGCCTGAGAAAAACCTGCTGACCCGGGTGGACGTGAAGACGAACAAGGTCACGGATTCGATTGCGGTGGGACCACAGCCCAGGTTCCTGACCTTTGGCGCGGGCGCGATCTGGACTTTAAACCAGGGCGACGGCACGGTGTCGCGAGTGGACACGAAAACCGCGAAATTAGTAGCGTCGATTGAGGTGGGCGTGCCGGGCGGCGGCGGCGAGATCGCGTTTGGCATGGGACACGTCTGGGCAACGGTGTTTCAGATTCCGTTATCGGAAATCGATCCGCAAACGAACAAGGTCGTGCGGCAGTGGGTAGGAGCCGGCGGCGACTCGGTGCGCGTGGCGCATGGCTCGATCTGGCTCTCGAACCTGCGCGAGCAGAACGTGTGGAGAATCGATCCGAAGCAACTGTAAAGGCATCCGATGAAATTTGCTTGCTGGTTTTCGTTCGTTGTTCTGGCCTTTGGGCAGTCTCCGCAGCCCGACGGCGCGGGGGTTCGGCCGGGCTCGATCCCGGCGAACTGGGTTACGGGCGGCCCCGATTGCGCAGCGGTTCCGAATTGGCAGGTTCACGCGTACAATGACGACTTTTTCATTCTGCGGGAATCCGGCTGTACCAATTACGAGAAGCCGTTTCTCTATTTGCTTTTCGGGAAAGATCGCGCCCTGCTGGAAGATACGGGCGCAGGCAAGGAGGTCCGGACCGGCCGCGCGGTGAGCGAAATTATTGAGAAGTGGTGCGCTAAGAACGGGCGGAAGTCGATCCCTCTGGTAGTGGCGCATTCGCACTCGCATGGCGACCACATTTCGGGCGATGCGCAATTTGCCGCCATGCCCGGCGCGACGATGGTGCCGCTCACGGTGGAGGGGACGCGCAGCTTCTACGGGATTGCGAAGTGGCCCGAGGAGATCGGCCGCATTGATCTGGGTGAGCGCATCCTGGACGTGGTTCCGATTCCAGGGCACGACACATTGAGCGTCGCATTCTACGATCGCCAGACAGGGGTCCTGTTGACCGGCGACAGTCTGTATCCGGGGCGGCTCTACGTCAGGGATTATCCCGAATTCGTACACAGCACGCAGCGGCTGGTTGACTTCACGCAGGGAAAAATTGTGGCGCATATTCTCGGGACGCACATCGAGCAGGCTGCCACTCCCTATCAGGATTACGTGGTGGGAACGAAGTACCAGCCGGAAGAGCATGCGCTGGCGCTCTCCCGCGGCCAACTACTCGAACTGAACGACGCGCTCCGCCAGATGGGCGATAAGCCCAGGCGGATGGCGATGCGGGATTTCACGGTATGGCCGCGCGAGCCCGCGCCCACTCCTAAGACTTCACAATGATCAGATTCATCGTTCTCTTACTCTTTTTAGCGGGCGAGTTGGCTGCCCAGAAGCCGAAGTTCACAGTCGGCTGGTCTATCTATGTCGGCTGGAATCCTTATCAGTACATGGAGAAGTCCGGCATCCTGAAGAAGTGGGCGGATAAATATGGCGTAGATATCCGGGTGCAGCGATTCGACTACGCGCCTTCGCTCGACGCGTTCGTGGCGAAGAATATCGACGCCTGCACGATGACGAACATGGAAGCGCTCGACATGCCCGCAGCGGCGGGCGTGGATACGACGGCGATCATCACGGGGGATTATTCCAACGGCAATGACGCCGTACTGGTGCGCAACGGCCTGACCCTCAACAAGCTGCCGGGCAAGAAAGTGATGCTCGTCGAGAAGACGGTTTCGCAATACCTGCTGGAACGCGCGCTGACACTGAACGGACTGAAGGATCAGATCAAGAGAGTAACGCTGGTGAATACGTCGGATTCGGACATCGCGACGGCGTTCATCACCAATACGTCGCAGGAAGCCGTCGTGACGTGGAAGCCGCTGGTATCGCAGATACTGCAGACGAAAGGCGTTACGTCCCTCTTCAATTCGTCGCAGGTCCCGGGCGAGATTCTCGATCTCCTGGTGGTGCGCAGTGAAATTCTGCAGAAGCCCGAGGGGCAGAAGTTCGCAAAGGCGATCACGGGCGCGTGGTACGAGGTGATGGGCCAGATGAAGTCGGACAAGGTCCTCGCGGCTATCGCGGCGGGTTCGCAAGATACGCTGGCCAGTTACAAGGAACAACTGAGCACGACGAACCTGTTCTCCACGCCGCAATCCGCGCTGGCCTTCACACAATCGGGCGATCTCAAGCAAAAGATGGATTTGGTCAGGCAGTTCTGCTTCGACCACCATCTGCTGGGGGATGCGAAGCAAGTGAACGACGTGGCGATCCGGTACGCCGACGGCTCCATCCAGGGAAACAAGGACCGCGTACGCTTCCGCTTTGACACGAGTTACACGCAACTGGCGGCCCAGGGAAAATTGTAATGGAACTGTTCGCCATCAATGCGCAGCCATCGCGGACGATCACGTGGATCCTTTCCTGGCTGCTGTTCGCGGCAGGCATTGGTTCCTATTTCTGGGTGGCGCGGGAGCGGCATCGCGAAAATCCGGAAGACCGCGTCGTGCCGACGCTCACGCAAATGGCGCAAAGCATTCACGATGCCGCGGTGGGATCGGACGAGGAAGCGGGACATGAATCGCTCGGGTCGCGATTCGTGCATTCCATGCTCTGGCAGGATACGCTCGCGAGCGCAAAGCGGTTCCTCTGGGCCATGGTGCTGTTGATTCCAGCGGTATTGCTCGGCTTGCACGTCGGCTTATTTCCGTATGTCGGCGTCTTCTTCCTGCGGTTTATTCTATTCTTCGATAAGATCATCGCCTTATCCGTTCTGCCGATTCTGTTCATTGCTTTCGGAATCGATGAGTTGTCAAAGGTGATGCTGATTGTGATCGGCGTGACCCCGACGATTATCCTGGATACGTTCAACCTCTCGAAGAGCGTTCCCAAGGAGCAGATTGTCAAGAGCTTCACACTCGGTGCCGGCAATTTCACGGTGGCATACCGTGTAGTGCTGAAGCAGATTCTGCCGCGCATTCTGAATAGCATCCGTTTGAATTTGAAGGCCGTCATGTTGTTTCTGTTCGCGGGCGAAATGATCGCGGCGACTGACGGGCTGGCTTACCGGATTGCGCTGCTGCGGCGCAACATGGGCATGAGCACGATTATTCCGTACGTGCTCTGGGTGGCTCTGCTGCTGTTTCTGGTGGATTGGACGATGCGGGTGATGAATCGCCGGCTGCATCCGTGGTTTCGCGAATAATGTCTCTGATTCGCGTAGACAACGTGCATGTCGCTTACCCGGTGCATCGCGGGCCGGTGAAGAAGGTGCTGTGCGGCGTGACTCTCGAGATCCGCGCGGGTGAATTTATTTCTGTGGTGGGGCAGACGGGATGCGGCAAGAGTACGCTGTTGCGGCTGATTCTGGGCGCCGAATCGCCGACGAGCGGGCGCGTGCTGATTGCAGGTGAAGAGAAGAACCATCCGGATCGCGACCGCGGTTACGTGCCGCAG